>DAITPE010000475.1:0-4744 GCA_036833775.1 Pyrinomonadaceae bacterium
CAAACAATGAAGAATGGTTTGATTCGCTTTCAAAGCTTCTTGAATCAAAAAAAAATCGTCAAAAAATGGGCGATAAAGGCAGAAATTTTGCTTTGGAAAATTATACTGTTTCACGCCAAACCGAAAAACTCATAGATTTATTTTTCTCATTAAAGAAATAGTTTTATAATAAAACTTACTTATAAAAAAGCTTCTCTAATATACCTAAATAAAATAGCTAAATAAAATCTAATAAATGCCGATAAGATAGTTGACGGACACGTTTGCTTTGCGGGCTAAATGTCTAAAACAAAAATGTTACGGTTTTTGTGAATGGAAATATTTTGTATCAAAAAGCACTTTAAAACGACTAAATAAATAGACTATTTTGAGCCTTAAATACTCTTAATTAACGTGTCCCCTGATTTACAGTGTTCAAAATAAATTCACCCAATGGAGAAGTAGTCAGTATGCACATCAACAAAATCATATTTGTAATTTTTTGTTCTTTTTATATCTCAATTTCTGTCTTCGCAATCGAATCCAGACCTGAAGATTTTGGAGCAATTCCAAATGACGGGATAGATGATACAGCAGCAATCCAATCAGCGATAAATTCCGTTTTGGAAGAAGGCGGCGGTAATGTCATATTTCCGAGTGGAAAACTCGAATTAAAAGGCTGTTTAAGATTAGTACCGACCAATTATGTAGGAGCAGAGGTAAAGTTAAAAGGAAATCGTGGATCGATTATCGAAATTTCGATGGGAAATTCGGGAATCGCATTTTATGCGGGAAATTTGAACATATTCAGTATCGAAGATTTAATTGTTGTAGGAAAAAATGTCGCGCCGGGCGATCCTGAATTCTTTGATGCCAAATATGTTGTTTATTCAAACTTCGTTCAGCAAACGAATATCATCCGCTCACAGTTTTACGGGCTCGCAGTTCCATTTGGCGGAGCCGTTGTTTATTTCGGAAATACTGATGCCAAAGTTCTTGATTCACAGTTTGACGGAAGTCTCGGTCAATATCCTACCGGTTCAGTAATTATGGCGGAAAATACGCGCGGTTTGACGGTTTCACGTTCGACATTTTTGGATTATGCAGTTCTGCACGGAGAGTTCTTTTCAAAGGTTCCGATGCTTGTCGGAGCTTGGATCATGGTAAAAGGCGGCGCGTCAATGAATGCAAACGGAATAAGACGTGTTGTTGTTGAAGATTCGAGGTTTGATGAAGGTGCGGCAATAGCGATTAGCATTGAAAATGTTCCTTGGGTTTATATGACGGGAAACAGCATAAATGTAAGCGGCATAAGTCCCGGTAAAGGTGTCTATCTGAAAAACATCGAACACGCAAAAATCGAACAGTCTTGGTTTGGTTTTTCACCAAACCCGCGTCCGGCTTTGGATTTGGTGAATATAAAAGCATTGGAAGTAACTTCATTGAAATTAAGTGACGGTGTTTATTTTTGGAATCGACAAAACGTCATGAATTCAAGTATCAGATTTTGCGAGCAATGCCGATAAATTTTATTAACTTACTTTAAGAATCTTAAAAAGCTCCTTTGTTTTGAAGGAGCTTTTTATTTGCCTACGGTAAATTTTCCTGAGCAAATGGTTTGCTTTATAGACAGGTTAAAGGCAAAATTAACATCTTGCGAATGATTTTATGAAAAAAAAACTGAAACTTTTGATCTTAATTTTTCTTGCCGTTTTTCCGTCTTGGGTAAAGAAATTATTTTATCGAATGTTTTTCGGTTATAAATTTGGAAAAAATGTAAAAATCGGCTTTTCCATCATCGATGCGGCAGAATGTTTTATTGACGACAATGTTTCGATCGGACATTTGAATGCTTTTATCGGCATTAAAAAACTTTTTATAGGAGATCACGCCCGAATCGGAAATTTAAATATAATTCGGGGCGGCGATGAAGTAAGATTGGGAAGATATATCGAAATTATCAGATTAAATGAGATAAATTCGATTCCCGATCCGGTCATTGTAAATCCGGCTGATCCGCGTTTTATTCTCGGTGACGGAAGTGTTGTTACGACATCTCATAAAATAGATTTTACCGATAAGGTCGAATTCGGAAAAAGAGTTATTTTAGGCGGCAGAAATTCGTCTTTATGGACGCATAATCGGCAGCAAACCAGACAAATTACTATTGGTGATTACAGTTATATAGGCTCTGAAATCAGGATTGCTCCGGGCGGGACAATCCCGCCGAAGTGCATTGTCGGAATCGGTTCGGTTATTACAAAAGAATTTGACGGAGAATATCAGCTAATTGCCGGAGTTCCTGCAAAGGTGATTAAAACATTGGATGAAGACGGAAAGTTTTTAACGGAATATAAAACCAGACCCGATTTGCCTGACGAAATCTAATGGAAAGAATTCTTAAAATTTTATGTTTGGTAGTCGGTTTAGCAATGGCTTTCGTTGGTTTTCCGAACGGAGCCATTTCCAGTCTTTTGGTAACGGCTTTTGCCCTGTTAATCATTTTTCTTATCCGAAAATATGCCGAAGAAGATAAAGAATTGTTAACCAGTATTTTTCTGATTGCACTTTTAGTAAGGATTGTTTTCGGATTGTTTGTATCCATTGCGGGACTGCAAACATTCTTCGGAGCAGACGCAAAAACATACGATTCTTTAGGGCAAAGATTGGTTGAACTTTGGTTTTACAATGCCGATCCGAATGATTGGTGGAGTAAACGTGCAATGAGTACGAGCGAAGCCGGATGGGGAATGACCTATTTGGTTGGCGCGATTTATACCGTTACGGGCAGCAGTATTTTAATTGCTCAGTCATTTTGTGCAGTTATCGGTGCGGCAACTGCGCCGATGGTTTATTTTTGCGCTCAAAAGGTTTTTAACAATAATCGGGTTGCAAAAGTTACGGCAATTTCGATCGCGCTTTTTCCGTCGTTCATTGTTTGGTCATCTCAATTAATGAAAGACGGATTGATCATTTTTTTACTTGTTGTCGTAATGACGATGGTTTTGCAGTTGCAGCAAAGATTCAACCTTTTAGCCGTTGCAGTTTTGATATTATCGATGTTCGGGATATTGTCTTTGAGATTCTATATTTTCTATATGGTCGCGGCGGCGGTTGCGGGAAGCTTCGTCGTCGGGCTTGGTAATACAGGAGTTTCGATTCTCAGGCGAATTGCCGCAGTTATTCTGATTGGTTTGGGATTGACATATTTCGGAGTATTGCGTGACACTACGCAGATCGAGAGATACGCAAATTTGGAAATGGTTCAAAGGAGCCGTCAAGATTTGGCGAGCAGTGCGGAGTCAGGTTTTGCGGAAGACGTAGATGTTTCGACTACCGAAGGTGCAATTACCACAATTCCGATAGGTTTTTTGTATTTGATGCTGGCACCTTTTCCTTGGCAAGTCACCAATGTTCGACAAGCAATTACTTTACCTGAGATTCTGGTTTGGTGGGCAATCATTCCGCTTATTATCAGCGGTTCTTGGTATGCGGTTCGGCATCGTTTGCGCGAAGCCATTCCAATCATTATTTTTACGGTGATGCTGACGCTGGTGTATTCGGTTTTTCAAGGAAATGTCGGGACGGCTTATCGGCAGCGGACGCAGATTCAGGTTTTTCTGTTTATGTTTGCCGGAGTCGGTTGGGCATTATTGCAGGAGAAAAAAGAAAATAAACAGCTAGTCAGACAGGCGGCAAGAGATCGTAAGTTAAGGGAAATCAAAGCATTGAGAGAAAGAGATCAGTTTGAAAAACCAACTCAGGTTCTAAAAGTAAAATAAATTAAATGTGCGGAATTGTCGGATTTGTAAACGCCGGAAATGCGCGGAGCGCGGAGCGTGAAATTCTTGAAAAAATGAATCGGTGCATCGTGCATCGCGGTCCTGATGAAGATGGTTTTTTCGTCAAAGAAAATATCGCGTTGGCGATGCGCCGTTTGGCGATCATTGATTTAAAGGGCGGACAACAGCCGATCTTTAACGAAGACCGCACGAAGGCGATCGTTTTCAACGGCGAAATTTATAATTTTCAGGAAATCAAAAAAGATTTAGAAGCGCGCGGACATAAATTTTATACGAATTGCGACACGGAAGTCATCGTGCATCTTTACGACGAATACGGCGTGGATTGTGTTCAGCATTTACGCGGAATGTTTGCGTTTGCGATCTGGGATGAAACGGATAAATCGCTTTTTATCGCGCGCGACCGCGTCGGCAAAAAACCTGTTCTTTATTCACACAAACCGAACGGCGATCTTATTTTCGGTTCTGAATTTACCGCGCTTTTGTCGCATCCGAGCGTTTCGCGCGAAGTCGATTTCGATGCGATCGATTCGTATTTGAGTTATCTTTGCGTTCCCGCGCCGCAGACGGCTTTTAAGGAAATCCGCAAACTCGAACCCGCACACTGGCTGCGTTGGAAAGACGGAAAGATCGAAACGAAGCGTTATTGGCTGCCGGATTTTTCAAAGAAAATTAAAATTTCCGAAGAAGAAGCGATCGAAGAAACGACGCGCATCGTGCGCGAAGCCGTGAAAATGCGAATGATCGCCGAAGTTCCGCTCGGCGCATTTTTAAGCGGCGGCGTTGATTCTTCAACCGTCGTTGCGCTGATGGCGCAGGAAGACAGTAAACCCGTCAAAACTTTTTCCATCGGTTTTGAAGAACAGGATTTCAGCGAACTGAAATACGCGAAAACGGTCGCAAACCACGTCGGCGCGGAATACAACGAATTTATCGTCAAACCGAACGCGCTCGAAATTTTG
>DAITPE010000476.1:0-4739 GCA_036833775.1 Pyrinomonadaceae bacterium
CGGCGATCGGCGCAGGTGCAATCGTTACGGGCAGCAACACGGTTTCGCTCGGCAGAAACCTCGATCAAGTTAAAGTTCCGGGCAGTTTAAATGTTTCGGGAGACAGTATTTTGAACGGGAAACTTGGAATCGGAACGAATTTACCCGAAACCGTTTTTCATATTCGCGGACAAAATAACAATAACTTTAAAGTCGGCGAAGCCAATTGTTTCAACGGCTTATATAAATTTCTCGGCATCAGTTTCGGTTCACCGATTGTAAACTGCACAGGTTATTCTTTCGGCGGCACATCAGACGGAAACACGTTCATTAACGCCGATGGAAATCTCGGAACGTATTTTTATTACAGAGGCGGGAATCCGTTTGTTGTCGGTCAATACGTTCACGCCTTCGTTCCCGTTCGTTTGAGTTTTCTTTCAAGCCAAGGAATGGATCAATTATGTTTAAATATCGACCATGAAATTGCGAATTGCTCATCATCACTCAGATATAAAAAGGATTTAACGCCTTTCACGAGCGGACTTTCGGTAATTAACCGCCTACAGCCGATCACATTTCGCTGGAAAGGAAATGATCGTCTCGACCTCGGATTCGGTGCGGAAGACATCGCTACGATCGAACCTTTATTGGTTACATACAATGCCGACGGACAAGTCGAAGGCGTGAAATACGACCGGCTTTCAACAATTTTTGTCAACGCTTTCAAAGAACAGCAAACACAGATCGAACAACAGCAAAAATTGATTCAAGAACAGCAAACGCAAATAAACGCCTTGCTGAAACTTGTCTGTGCAGCGAATAAAGATGCGGAAATCTGCAAGGAGAAATAATGAAATGTATCGAAAATTTGTTTTTTATCCATTCATATATTGCACTTTGCTTTTCGTATTTTGCGTTGAAATCTTCGGACAATCCGGCGGCAGTTTTCAAATAACTCAATCGGTGATGGCAAGCGGCGGCGATTCTAGCAGCGGCGGAACTTTTTCGTTAAGCGGAACGATCGGGCAAACAGTTTCAGGTTCACACGATTTCAGCGGAACATTTTCGCTAATTTCGGGCTTTTGGACACCACCGAATTTGATTCCATCAGCCGCCAATGTCTCGATCAGCGGACGAGTTTTGAACAAAAGCGGTCAAGGCGTCAGAAATGCCATATTAACTTTGATGGATTCAAGCGGCGCAATCCGTTCGACACGTTCTACGGCTTTCGGTTTTTACAGTTTTGAAGAAGTTCCCGCAGGCGCGAGCTATGTTTTGACGATTAGCTCGAAACGATTCGTTTTCCAAAATCCCACACGAATTTTGACACTTTCGGCAAGCGTTTCCGATGTCGATTTCACGACTGAAAGCGATGGCAACTAACTCGACATTTAGTGACTTTTTTACAATAAAAATCAAGAATTTGCGAACGGTTTGCCGGAAATGGCTTAAAACTAAAAAATGCCGAAACTGCCGATTAAAAATTACTTTGTTTACGTTTCGCTGCAAATATTGCGGAAATTCTAAATTCGGATTTTGGTTTTATGTTCTGGCTTATTCAATGATCGCTTTCTGCTTGTTTTTATTAATCGTTTTTTATACAAACTGATTCTGGAAATTTTCACGGAAATCGGCTGCTTGGTTTCCGTGAAAATAAATTCAATTTCCAAAAACTTGCAAATCGAACTCGGTTTGCAGGTTTTCTTTGATTTCATAAGCATTTACCGTGATTTTTTTATGACTTGGTTTTATAATAATCTTAATGTTAAAGCCGACTGTTCTTGCAATCCCATTTTTCGCCCTGCTGATCGCAGTCGAAACATATTTTTCGGTCAGAAAAGAAGAAAACTACGATAAAAAGGACGTTTGGACAAATATCGCGCTCGGTTTCGGAAGCGTTTTTTTCGGCTTTATTTTCGGTTTCATACAGGCTTTTTTCTATAATTTGCTTTACGAAAACGTCGCGCCGTTTCAGATTCCGATGAATAATTGGTGGTCTTGGACGATTCTGCTTTTTGCCGACGATTTTCTATATTATTGGTTTCATCGCGTCAGCCACGAGATGCGTTTTTTCTGGAATTTTCACGTCGTTCATCATTCGTCGAATCAATATAATTTGAGCGTCGCCGTTCGGCAAAGCTGGTTTTCGGGCATTGCGCATTGGATTTTCTACATTCCGCTCGGACTTTTGGGTTTTCCGCTCTGGGCGTTTCTGACGATGCACGGAATAAATTTAATTTACCAATTTTGGATTCATACAAAAGTCATTAATAAAATGCCCGCGTGGTTTGAATATATTTTCAACACGCCGTCGCATCACCGCGTTCATCACGGCGTGAATGAACTTTATCTGGATAAAAACTACGGCGGAATTTTTATCATTTTCGACCGCATTTTCGGAACTTTTGTCGGTGAAAACGAAGCCGTCAAATACGGCATCATCAAACCTATTCACAGCTACAATTGGCTTTGGATCAACACGCACGGTTGGGCGGAAACTTTTGAATCGATGAAAACGAAGCGCACTTTTATCGGCAAGCTTCGCTGTCTTTTCGGTGCACCCGCGATGGAATTTGAAGAAAAGATTCTCATACCCAATTAATAACTTATAAACGCGACATCCAAAAACATCTAAACACTGTTCTAAAACAATGCATTTTTGCGGGAATATGACAGATTCCAGTGTGAAATTAAGAAATTCCAGTTGGAATCTCTTGAATTCCAGTTGGAAATCGACAGATTCCAGTGTGAAATTAATAGATTCCAGTGTGAAATCGACAGATTCCGACTGGAATTTAAGAGATTCCACCTTGAAAACGACAGATTCCACCTTGAAAACGTCAAATTCCACTTTGAAATTGATAGATTCCAGCTTGAAAATCAACGATTTTATTCATTTGTGCAACGATAATGAATTGAAAAAGCGTTCAGATTTTCGCATTCCGGTTGCTGTTAGCTCGATAATCGAAGCCTGAAAGCGAAACTCTGCACAAAATCCCGAGTGTTACAGCCGAAAGATTGTCACAACTTACGGGATTTTTTTGCAAAACGCATTTATAATCGCTTTATGATCAGCCCGACGCTTTTGGCAGTTCCCGTTTTTGCTTTGATCATCGGCATCGAAGCGTTTGTTTCGCGTCTGAAAAAATCGAATTATTACGAAAAAAAAGATGCTTGGACAAATATCGGTCTCGGTTTCGGTAGTTTGTTTTTCGATGCCGGATTCGCCGCCGTTTTCGGGTTGGTTTATGTATTTTTGTATGAAATTTCGCCGTTAAAAATGCCGACGAATGTTTGGTGGACGTGGGCGATCGTGCTGGTGGCGGACGATTTTCTGTTTTACTGGCTGCACCGCGTCAATCACGAATCGCGTTTCTTTTGGAATTTTCACGTCGTTCATCATTCGAGCGGAAAATTCAATCTCAGCACCGCCGTTCGCCAGCCTTGGTTCGGCGGAACGGTCGCTTGGATATTTTATCTGCCGCTCGCTTTGCTCGGTTTCCCGCTCTGGATGCGCGTCGCGGCTCACGGCATTAACTTAATTTATCAATTTCTGATTCACACGCAATATGTCAAAAAACTCGGTTTTTTAGAGTATATTTTCAATACGCCGTCGCATCACCGCGTTCATCACGGCGCGAATAATGAGTATTTAGACAAAAATTACGGCGGAATTTTCATCATTTGGGATCGGCTTTTCGGAACTTTCGCTGAAGAAAAGACCGAAGTTAATTTCGGTTTGATAAAGCCGCTGCAATCCTTTAATATGCTTTGGATAAACACGCACGGCTGGGCAGAAATGTGGGAAGCTATGAAGTTGAGAAAAACCTTTTCCGGCAAACTGCGCTGCATTTTCGGCTCGCCGTATATGAATTTTGAAGAAAAAATCTTAGTTTCAAACGATAACAAACAAAACATTTAATTTATGAGAATCAAACCCCTGCTTTTATTAATATTTCTGGCAGTTTTTTCTGCCGCCGCGTTTGCACAAAGCGTTGTCATAACGTCAAAAAAGACGACTTATACACGCAAATCGCCGCAAATGGATTTCAAAAAGACTTTTACGGTCAATCGTCCGATCGTCAAGGCTTCAACGCCCGCGCTTACCAAAAAAATTCAAACTGCGATCAGTTTTGAAAAAGTGATGGGTTTCAATTTGAAGGAAGAACAAACCGAGATTCAATGGCTCGAAGAAGCCGATTACGAAGTTCATTATAACGACAAAGGTATTTTGAACATTTGGCTCTCGATGAGCGGAACGGGCGCGTATCCTTCATTCAATACCGAAAGCGTCGTCGTCAACACGAAAACCGGAAACGCCGTCAAAGCCGCCGACGTTTTCACGAATCTGCAAGGTTTGGCAAAGCTGGTCAAAAAAGATCAAAAGGAAGAGATCAAAGCTTCGATCGAAGAAATCAAGAAGGATAAGGATTTCAACGAGCCGAATCCCGAAACTTTGTTTGAAAGCACTGATTTTACCGTCGAAAACCTCGAAGGTTTTTCGGTCGATGCCAACGGCGTAACTTTCCAATACAGTTACGGCTTTCCGCACGTCATTCAAGCACTCGAACCGAGCGGTGCCTTTGTTTTCACTTGGAAACAACTGAAACCTTATATCAAACCGACGGGCTTGTTCGGACAATTTGTTAAGTAGTAAAATGTTATGTGGTTAAAAGTTGCAATTATTCTATTTGATCGATTCTTTCAACATTTTATTTGCAGCTCTCGAACAACAAAATTATGAACGACAGAAAAATCAG
>DAITPE010000477.1:0-4738 GCA_036833775.1 Pyrinomonadaceae bacterium
TCCTTCTTTAGAAGGCTTCCTCGTAACGAAAAGCCGCCTGAAGGCGGGACTCTAAACTTTAAGTTTATTTTGCTCGATTACTTAATAAAAATCCTTTAAATCCGCCTGACTCGCCAAATCCGTGTTCAAAAATCCGCGAGATTCGACGGCTTTTCCGGTTACTAACATCGAAATAAACAAAACAAGGAGCAAATAATATGGCAAAAAGAAAAAAGGTAAATGAAACAGGCGATATGAAGATTTTGGGTGAATTTCGCAGATTGCTCGATCTGATAGCGGCTGATCCGCTTTATAATCACGGCAGCGGCGATCTGAAATTGACCAATCTCGAAGCTGTTTTGACAGACAGCAAGGCGGCGGTCAGCGATATTGATGTCAAAATGGCACCGAACAAGGTGGCGATCAATGCGCGTCAGCAATCTTATAAGGAAGCGATCTCGATGATGAGAGGTTCGCGCAGTTATCTGAAATCGAGCGGGGCTTCCGCCGCGATCATTGCCGATGCCGATACTTTTGCACAAAAGGCTTTAGGCGTAAGGATTTCCAAAAAGAAATTGGACGATCCGAACACGCCCGAAAATGAAGCGTTGGAAAATCATTCGGCTTCGCAGTTGAGTTATGATGCGATTCTCGGACATTTTCGCGGTTACGTCGAGATCGTCAAAAACGAGCCGCTTTACACGCCGACGGAAACCAAGTTCAAAGTTGCGACGCTCGACGCGAAAGGCGACGAACTCGAAACACGCAACAATGCCGTCAGCGCAACCTTTGTTCCGCTCAGCCAAGCCTACGGCATGCGCGACGAAAAACTCTACACGGGCGAAAAATGTCTGTGTAATCTCGCCAAGCGGATAAAGGAATACGTCAAAGGCGTTCACGGCGCAACCAGCCAATTCTACAAAACCGTCAACGCGCTTTCCTTCAGACGCAAATAACAAATTGATTCTTAAAAAAATTAGCTGATGCCTTACACAAGTTCCGTTTCACGGCTTGTGTTTTTTTTGCGCTTTGCAAGTGACCGTTGTCATCGCGCAAGTTGGCATTGTCATCGCGCAAGTGACCGTTGTTGTCGCGCAAGTTGGCGTTGTCGTCGCGTGAGTTGGCGTTGTCGTCGCGTGAGTTGGCGTTGGTTTCGGCATAGTTTCCGTTGGCGGCGGCGAATTTGACGATTGCGGCGGGTCATTTTGCCGAATCTTTTTGGTTTTTGACAATATTACCACCCGTTTGGGTAGTTACTTTTCAATTGCGGCGGAATATCCTGCAAAAAGTTTAATTTGCAGAGTCTTTCCGGTGTGAGGCGTTATTTTTTATAACGGATATTTTTGAGAGGTAATTATTTATTATGACAATGTTTAAAGTTTCCCCGTCGATTCAGGTTAAAACGCAGGCGTTAGCCACTACTTGCTGGCTGACTTGTTTGGAAATGTTGTTTCAATGGAAAAAGGATAAGGGCGACAGCTCGAAGGATAAGTCGCAAATCTGCAACATTATCGATGAAAAGACGCAGTTTTTTTCTTCGATAATGGTCGAAAAAGGCATCGGGACAAACGAATGCGCTTCGGTTGCGCGTGCGCTCGGAATGCAGCCGACCGGCACGGGTGATTATACGCGCGACATTTTATATGATCTCGTGTCAAAGAAAGGTCCGCTGTTCGTCGCCGGAAAATGGGGAGGCAGCTCGCACGTAATTTTAGTGACAGGTTGTTCAAACGATTCGGACGAGATAAAAATCGTCGATCCTTGGAAAAATTACGACCTTTCCGAATCAGACAGCAATCTGACGTGGCTCAATTCGCGCGGCTCGACTTGGAAAGGAACCGAAGGCAGTGTGATGTATTGGAAATAAGTGATAACGGATAGTGGATAACGGATAACTGATAATTGCTTTTTCACTATCAGTTATCCGTTATCCGTTATCACTTACTTCATATATTTATCGAGAAAATCGGCGACTTGCGGATAAAGATCGAGCCGATTTTTTAGTTTGGCGATGCCGTGACCTTCGTCGTCGTAGAGCTTGTATTGCACGACGGCGTTTCTATCTTTTAAGGCTTTGACGACCTGTTCGGCTTCGGTGTAGGGAACGCGCGGATCGTTTTTGCCGTGAATCACGAAGAGCGGTGCTTTAATTTTATCTATCTTGGCGATCGGCGAAATGCTTCTTAAAAAATCCAAATCTTTATCGAGCATTCCATATTCGACTTCGCGCTGTCTGCGGCGATAACCCGAAGTGTTTTTCAGGAAAGTTTCCCAATTAACGATGCCGACCGTATTGACCGCCGCCGCCCACAGTTCGGGATAAAGCGTGACCGCCGCCATCGTCATATAACCGCCGTAGCTTCCGCCCATCACGGCGATTCGTTTCGCGTCCGCGCCGCCCGAAGTCTTTAACCATTCGACCGAATAAGCCAAATCCTTGACCGAATCTTCACGCTTGCGAACGTCGTCGAGATGCGTAAAAGTTTTGCCGTAACCCGTCGAACCGCGCACGTTCGTCGCCAAGATCGCGTAGCCGCGCGAAAGATAATATTGATAAAGTCCGCTGAAACCCGGACGCTCCTGCCCTTCAGGTCCGCCGTGAACGCTGACGATGACTGGAAGTCCGTTTTTCTTCGATAGAGTACTTTCGTCTTTAGAATTTCTATTTTTAAAGAGATTACCTATCTTGGGTCTTGGATTTCGTGCTTGAGTCGGATCAGGGTAACGAGGATCATAATACCAAGCCGGAATTTCGCGTCCGTCGAAAGTTTTAAATTTAATCAACTGCGGTTCGACGAATGAATTTTGGTCGATTCCCGAACGGTCGCTTTTGGTGATCTGTGTGAGTTTTTTACTTGCTAAATCGTAAAGCCAGATGTCGGCGTTGTATTTGGCGGAAACGAATGTGAACGCGAGCTTCGAGCCGTCTTCGCTGAAATTCATTCCGCTGACGATGCCTTGCGCGGGAAGTTTGACCGATTCGGTTTTCGTGTCGAATCTTGTAATCAAAGGTTTGCCGTCGGTTTCAAATTTACGCAAATACAGTTCGGAAAAGCCTTCGCGGTTTAAGGTGTAAGCCATCAAACCTTGACTGTCGAGCATTTCAATGTCGTCAATGTCCCAGTTTGTTTCATCCAAAACTTTCACTTCGCGGTTCGCGTCCGACCAATCGCTTTTCTTCGCCGCGTTTTTCAGACGCATCTGTGACAAACTGTAAAATTCGCGTTTGTCGTTCTGCGCGAAAACGTAGCCATCAGCCGTGAAATGAACGCCGCCGAACTGCGCAGAACCTTCGTGCGGTGTCAAAAGCGTTTCCTTTTTTGTTTCAACGTCAACGAGATAAAGATTTTCGTCCAAACTCAGTTCAATGCCCGAACGCGAAACGATGATCTTTTTGTCGAAATTATCAGCCGCCGCAAAATCGTTATTGCCGTCGAATTGATAAATTAATTCTTCTTTACCGTCCGCGACCGTCATCCGATAAATGTCGAAATATTGCGGATTGCGTTTGTTTGAAGCGTAATAGATTTTCGTTCCGTCCGCCGACCAATCGCCGAAATTATGACGAATCTTCGGTGCGTTGGTCAGTTCTTTAATGCCCGTGCCGTCCGCTTTCATCCAGAAAAACTGCGTGTTTTCGTCGCCGCCTTTCGCTTTCCCGAAAACGAGCGCGTCGCCTTTCGGCGAAAATCTGACGAAGCCGACATTATCGTCGTAATTCGTAACTTGTTTCGGTTGTCCGCTTGGCAGATCGATCATCCAAATCTGCGAAGTTCCCGTCACATTCGTCAGATAAAACAGACGTTTGCCGTCAGGCGAAAGCTGCGACGAGCTTGCCGATTTGATCGAAAGATATTGCTGGATCGTGTATTTTTCCTGTGCCGGAATTGATAGACAAAAAACGAGTAAAACGAAAATAATTGCGAACTTTTTCATCAATGAATTCTCCGAAAATTTATTCTGTAAAAAAGAAAATGGACAACGAATTTCTTCATTATCCATTAAAGCGTTTTGTTTCGCAAAATTCGATGATCCCGCCCTTGCTTACGCGCGGGCTTCTGCTGTTAAACTTTTATCTTTCCATATTCGCCGCCGTCGATTTGCTGACCTGTCACCAAGGCTTTAACAAAACCTGCAAGCTGAACCAATTTCGAGTTCGGCGAATCCCAATATTCGGCTTCTTCGATCGTGATTTTCAGCAAGCAAAGCGTCGGATCGTCCAAACCTTTTGTAAACCAAGCCTTCAAAACAGGACTCCAAAGTTCTTCGATCTTGGCGCGGTCTTTGGTTACTTCGGCGCGACCGAAAACCGAAACGTAAGTATTGTCTTCCGGTTTTGAATAAGCGATATTAACGCGGTTGTCGGCTTCGATCTCTTCGACTTTGTGCGTTTCGTCGCTCGTAAAAAACCAAAGGTCGCCGTTTTCGTCCAGCTCCTGCGTGGACATCGGACGACTGCGCAATTTTCCGCCCGCGATCGTCGTCAGCATCGCAAAATCAATACTTTCGAGCAATTCTTTCAACTTGGCGATCGATTCTTCTCTGTTGTTGTAATTTTTCTGCATAAAATAATTTTCCCTCGTTCGTTAAATTTGTTCTGAAATCAGACAGTTTAATTTAATAAAGCAAAAATTATTCCTTGAAGATAATGAACGCGGATCGGGCGGATTAGGCAGATTTCATAGATAAATTTAAAAAATCGGTAAAATCTGCTTAATCCGCCAAATCCGCGTTCAAAAAAATTACGAAGTATGATCCA
>DAITPE010000478.1:0-4715 GCA_036833775.1 Pyrinomonadaceae bacterium
TTCGCAGTAAATTCGTCTGCCGTATTTTGAATATAGCACATCGATTAAGAAGAGGAGAAGCGGAAAAGAGGAGAAAATGAGATTATTTTTGATAAAATTTTCAAAGGTAAAAAGAGGAGAAATTTTATTAAATTTCTCCTCTTCTCTTCCACTCTTCAACTCCTCTTCTCAATCACTGTTCGATCTCGACTTCCTGTGGCGCAACGTCCTTATGTTTCAACACGCGGTCGAGCATTTCGGCGCATTCCGCACTGCGCGAAGCGAGCTGCGCGTCGGATTGTTTTTGCTGATTTTGCAATTGATGAAATTCGTCGGCAATGTGCAAAGCCGCTAAAATTGCGACCTTCAAACTGTCAACGGTCAGAGTTCCTTGCGAAATATCGCGCATTTTGCTGTCAACGTATTCGGCAAGCCGCATAATATATTCGTTGTCGCCGTCCGACCGAATATTATAGGTTTGATTGTAAATCTCGACGCGGATCGATTGTTCGGCGGTTTCGCTTTTTGAGTTCATTTCGCTTACCTCCCGACGGCTTCGGCAACGTCCGAATCGATCATCGTCATCGCGTCGAGCATCGCTTCGACCTTTAACTGAATCGCGTCGCGTTCCGATAAAAGCTCTTCGACACGCTCTTCGAGCCGCGATTTTTCCGACAAAAGATTGCTGACCTCGTGACGCAAAGATTTCATTTCGCGCTCGATCTTTTCCTTTTCCTCGCGCATTTTTTTCGCAAATTCGATCGTGAGATAAATTTTATCTTCCAGATGCGAAAATTTTTCCATTCCAGATAAACCGTTCATTTTATTCTCCACTGATTACTTTGAAAAACTTTCGGTTTGATTATGTTTAAATTTAACGAAAACTTCAAGTAATTTAAGAAGTTTTCGTTAAAATCTTTGTTTCGCGCCGAGTTTCGATTCGAGATTTTCGATAATATTTTTGTGAATATTTTCGATCTCGTCTTCGACCAAAGTGCGTTCGTCGCTGCGGTATTCAAAGCGAATCGTGAGCGAACGCGAATCGTCGGGAACGCCTTTTCCTTCGTAAACGTCAACAAATTCAACGCTTCTGAGCAATTCGTAATTTTCCGAAAGCACTGCGTTTTTAACTTCCGAGAAACCGAGATTTCGTTTCACGAGCAAAGAAACATCGCGCACCATCGAAGGATAAACGGGAAGCGGACGATACAAAACGGTTTGTTCTTTTTGGGCAAGAATCGACTGCAAATCGACTTCCGCAACGAAAACAGGTTGGCGGAATTTATAATTTTGCGCCAGTTCTTCGCTCAATCTTCCGATCGTGCCGACCTTTTTGCCGTGAGCCAAAATTTCCGCCGATTGTCCTTTGCGCAAATGTTTTATTTCCGCCGCTTTGAATTCCAAAGGTTTTGCGTTGAGTGAATCGACCGCCGTTTCGAGCGCACCTTTCGCGTCGAAAAAGTCGAATTCGCGCAGAGCCATCGCTTTTCCTTCCGAAAATTCGTTTCCGGTCAAAGCGACGGCGAAAAGCTCGCGTTCTGTCGGTAAACCGTTTTCTTCAGCGGATTTAGCAAAAACTTTGCCGAGTTCGAATAATTTCAGATCGCGCCGCTGTTGATTAAAATTCGTGCGAACCGCATCGAGCAAACCCGAAAGCAAGCTCGGGCGCATCCGAACCGCGCCTTCGATGATCGAATCCTGCAAAGTTACGAATTTTTCTTCCGAGTTTTCTTGAACGAGATCGGGAATCAGTTCAAAATTTTCGTCATATTTTGAATCGATGAAGCTGTAAGAAATCGCCTCGTTAAAACCCTGATTTGCAAGCGTCTGGCGCAGATGAAATTTGCGAATCTCGTTCGGCTGATATTCGCCCGCACCGAAAGCCGGCGGCAATTCTTCGCCAATCTTGTCGTAACCGACGATTCGCGCGACTTCTTCGACCAAATCTTCTTCAATGTTTATATCGTGCCGCCAAGTCGGGGCGATGAAGATTTGGGATTTGGGATTTGGGATTTGGGATTGTGTTTTTTCTTCGATGCCGAGCGCGTTCAAGATTCTCAAAATCTCAGATTCTTCGACATCCAAACCCGTCAATCTTTTCACGGTAAATTGAATGTCGTTTGATTGGATTTCCTTGGTTTCGGCTTTCGTCGGGTAAACATCGACAAATTCGCCTGCTTCGCCGCCTGCGAGTTCGCAAATTAATTGCGTCGCGCGGTTTGAAGCGCGAATTAAATTTTCGATGTCAACACCGCGTTCGAAACGGTGGCTGGCTTCGGTCGAAAGTTTCAGTTTTCTCGATGTTTGGCGAATCGAATCGCGTTTGAAATATGCGACTTCCAATAAAACATCGGTCGTTTCGTCCGAAATTCCCGAATCGAAACCGCCCATCACGCCGCCGACCGCGACCGGCTTTTCAGCGTCGCAGATCATCAGCATCGTTTCGTCCAATTTACGTTCGACTTCATCGAGCGTTGTAATCGTTTCGCCCGCTTTTGCGCGGCGCACGACGATGCGGTTTTCCTTTAATTTATTCAAATCGAAC
Source organism: Pyrinomonadaceae bacterium (assembly GCA_036833775.1). Lineage (GTDB taxonomy): Bacteria > Acidobacteriota > Blastocatellia > Pyrinomonadales > Pyrinomonadaceae > JAJQRF01. The sequence goes on from DAITPE010000478.1 coordinate 2,525, forward strand.
GAATGCATCGGCTGTCCGAGTTCGTGCATCACGAAATTCGTAATGTCCGCGACGTTATTGATCGACCGCTCGCCGACCGCTTCAAGCCGCTTGACCAACCATTCGGGCGACGCGCCGATCTTCACATTTTTAATGATTCGCGCCGTAAAACGATGACATAAATCGGAATCTTCGATCGTGACGAGTTGCTCGTTGTTCGTCGTCGGTTGTTCGTTGTTTGTTGAAATTTCTTTAAGTTTCGCATCAGCGATCGTCGCCGTAATTTCACGCGCAACGCCCAAATGCGATTGACAATCGGAACGGTTTGACGTGAGATCGATGTCGAAAACAAAATCATCGCCAAACGGATGAATTCCTTCGACCGCAAGTCCCGCGCTCGTCAATTTCACCGCCATATCCTGCGGCGATAAATCCACTTCAACTAAATCTTTCAGCCAGTTGTAACTGATATTCATAACAAATTAAAAATTACTTTTTTTCAAACAATTAGAACGGAAATGTAAATTATTTGTACGCAATAGACAAAAACTCTCCGCAATAGAAAAAATCACCGCGCAATGACAAAAAAACGTCCGCAATAGACAAAAACTCTCCGCAATGAAGACATTTACTCCGCAATGACAAAAAAACACGCGCAATAGAAGAAATACATCCGTAATGGCGAAAAAACACGCGCAATGGAAAAAAATCATCCGCAATGGAAAAAAAACGCGCGCAATGGAATTTTCAATTACTCAACACTAATACATTTCCCAAATATCGAATTAGCACCGACCCAACCGTTGATTCGCCCGCGATTGTTGCCGATCTGAAATCTCGCGCCTTGGATCGCCTTGATCAAATGCAGATATTCATTGCCGTTCACCTTGCATAAAACAATGTCGCCTTTCTGCAAACTTTCGATATTTTCAATCGGTTCGACCGTGCAAAGCTGTCCCGATTCGATCTTTCCTTTCATCGAATGCCCGCGCGGTCGAAACTGCACTGTTTCACCATTTTTCAATTTCGCAATGTATGCGATTGCCCAACCCATGTTAATAAACTATTCTGCCCAAGAAGGTTTGTTACAAAGTCTGCTAGATTTGTATTCTTTTCCTGATATATCCAATGCAACAGCGTATATCTTGTTCCACTCCTTTGCATATTTCTTCAAACGGTCATCCTGGGAAACTTTAATAATAATTGGTGCGTCATGCTCTCCAAGTTTCACACCTTCAATTTTATCTTCATCAAGCAGATTAAAAACTCTTTCATCGTCTGGATATTTAAGCCCAATATTTCTAATATAAATCGGTCGGCGACCTCTATTACTTACAGTAATTGTTCCCCAAGTTTCTTTAACATTAGACTGCATTCCAACATAATACTTTCCGCTATCCCAATATAAGTCAACAATTAGTGTATATTTGTCTCTACGATAGTTAAGAAAACTGACTAAAAAAGATGACAAACTTATTATTAAACTGACAAACGAAATGATTATGGCAAAAACTGGAATGTTTTCCTGTGACATAAATGCTATCGAAACTGCTCCAAAAATCTGACATCGTTCTCGAACATCAATCGGATGTCGTCGAGCGAATACATCAGCGCACACATTCTTTCCAAGCCGAAGCCGAATGCGAAGCCCGAATAAACGGTCGGGTCAACACCGCAGGCGCGTAAGACGTTTGGATGAACCATTCCCGAACCGCCGAGTTCGATCCAACCCGAACCTTTACACGGACGGCAGCGTTCGTTTTCAAATTGTCCCGTGCCGCCGCATTTGAAGCAGGAAAAATCGAATTCCGCGCTCGGTTCGGTGAAAGGGAAGTAACTCGGACGCAGACGAATCACGGTATCTTTGCCGAATAAGCGTTTCAGCCATTCCTGCACCGTTCCTTTCAGATGCGCCATCGTGATTCCTTTGTCAACGCACAATCCTTCGATCTGGTGAAACATCGGAACGTGCGTCATATCGGGCGTGTCGCGGCGAAAAACTCTGCCCGGTGCGATGATGCGGATCGGTGCGCCGCGCCGTTCCATGGCGCGGATTTGGACGGTCGAAGTCTGCGAACGAAGCGCGAAACCGTCGGTTGTGTAAAAAGTATCTTGCGATTCACGCGCCGGATGACCTTCGGGAATGTTGAGCGCGTCAAAGTTGTAATAATCGGTTTCAATTTCGCGGTCATCTTCAATCGCATAACCCATC
>DAITPE010000479.1:0-4681 GCA_036833775.1 Pyrinomonadaceae bacterium
AAAAAAGCAGAGTGGTTAGTAAAATTTTTAAACAATAGAAATAATAAGTAATTTATGAAAGAAGGTTGGGAAGCGATTATTGGAATGGAGATTCACGCGCAATTGGCGACGGAGACGAAGATTTTCTGCGGTTGTGCGACGAGTTTTGGGGACGAGCCGAATGCGAATACTTGTCCGGTTTGTTTGGGATTGCCGGGGGCGTTGCCGGTTTTGAATGAAAAGGTCGTCGAATTCGGTGCGAAGGCGGCGTTGGCGTTGGGGCTGAATATTAATGACCAGTCGATCTTTTCGCGCAAGAATTATTTTTATCCCGATCTGCCGAAAGGTTATCAGATTTCGCAGTATGACAAGCCGTTTTCGTCGGACGGCGTGTTGGAAATTATGACTGCCGATCGCGACGAGAACGGGCGCGCGAAGGATTTCAAGCCGATGAAGATTCGCATCGAGCGGATGCATCTGGAAGAAGACGCAGGGAAAAACGTCCACGAAGGTTTGCCCGAAACGGACAAATATTCTTACGTCGATCTGAATCGTGCGGGAACGCCGCTCGGCGAGATCGTCACGCAGGCGGATTTTCGCTCATCGTGGCAAGCGTATGATTACGTCAATCACGTCCGCCGCGCTCTGCAATGGGTCGGCGCGTCGGATGCCGATATGGAAAAGGGAAATCTGCGTTGTGAAGCGAACGTTTCCGTCAGAAAGATCGGCGAAGAGAAGTTTCGCAATAAAGTTGAACTGAAAAATCTGAATTCGGTGCGCTTTATGCAAAAGGCGATCGAATACGAGATCGAAAGACAGATCGCGGCGCACGAAGCGGGCGAAGGCGTTTCACAGGAAACGCGTCTGTGGGACGAGAAAAACAACAAAACACGCGTGATGCGTTCGAAAGAAGACGCGCATGATTACCGTTATTTTCCCGAACCCGATTTACAGCCGCTCGTCGTTTCGGCAGAATTTATCGAAATGATGAAGGCGCAAATGCCCGAATTGCCCGACGCGATGCGCGACCGTTTTATGGCGGAATATAATCTTTCGTTCGACGACGCTTCGCAGATCATCGGCGACAAGGAAATTGCCGCATTTTACGAAACGACGGCGAAAGCTTCGGGAAATCCGCGCACGTCTGCAAACTTGATTCTGTCGGAATTCGTCCGCGAATTGAACAATTCGGGAAAAACCGCGAACGAGTCGCTTTTGACGGCGGAAAGTTTCGCGGAGATCATCAAAACGCTCGATGAAGGAAAAATAAACAACAATCAGGCGAAAGAGATCATCGTCGAAAGCTTCAACACGGGCAAAACGCCTGCCGACGTTATCAAAGAAAAAGGTTTCGAACAAGTTTCGGACGCTGGTGCGATCGAAAAGATCGTTGACGAGATCATTGCGAACAACGAAAATCAGGTCAACGCCTATCGCGGCGGCAACGAAAAACTTTTCGGTTTCTTTGTCGGTCAAGTGATGAAAGCATCGCAGGGCAAAGCGAACCCGAAGGTCGTGAATGAAGTATTGAAGGCGAAACTCTAAGAAGTTGTTCAAAAACTCTTTAGAAGAACGACTTTTTTTGAACGCGGATTTGGCAGATCGGGCGGATTATTTCAGATATTTTTTATAGAAATATCGGTTAAATCTGCTCGATCCGCCAAATCCGCGTTACAAGTTTCGATAGAGTTTACGGATTTTTAGTTTGAACACGTCTTCCAAAGAAATTCACTTTTGAATTCATCGAAAATAAAGACGTTCAGCAATGTAAAGTTGAACGTCTTTATTTTTTAATTGGAAGCAGTATTAAAAAAAATATTGACGAGATAAGCAAAAAAAGCGAGAATAAATTTCGAGACATCCAAATATTATCAGGCAAAAGGCTTTAGCTGGAAATGTTCCGCTTAAAGTGAGAAATTCAACTGATTTTGCCGTTGCAGTCAGATCGGATTTGCCTGAATCATTAATTATTCAAACGACATCCTTAGATCAAAAAAAGGAGAAAATAAATATGAAGTTTAAGCTAGTCGTGGTCGCAATTTTGTTGGTCGTTGTAAATTTAACGCTCTCGGCGCAAACTCAGCCCCAACCACAGCCGCAACCGCAACCGCAACCAAATAATCAACCGATCTATATCTCTGATCCATACCGTGATCAGCAGGAAGAGAGAATCCAAAGGGCAAGAAACCAATCGCGCTACAAACGATTGCAGTTAATGTCCAATAATATTAATGTGTCGCAAAATGTCGGTCAATTAAACGCATTTTCGCCAAGTAAAGAACTTTCAGCGGCAGATGAATCGATCACCAAACCCGACATTTCATTAAATGAAAAATACAAAAACTTGCTGAATCAAAAAAACACCGGCTTGCTGGTGCTTTTATCCGATCCTTGCAAGGAAACGAACGGTGCCGTCAAAAACGAAAAATTCTGCAAGGAAACGAAAATCTCTTCGCAGGGAACTTCTTATTCGTTTCGCCGAATGGAATATCAGGTGAGCGATTGGGCTGATCTGCAATTAACGGACGGGTTTTTCGTTTCAAATACAAAATTCGGCGAGGGTTGGCTGGCATCTTTGGGAGATGTCGCTTTGGAAGATGTTTCGCTCGATACGAAAGCGGTTCGCGGAGTGACTTCGATCGTTCCGGCAGGAAGCTTGAAAGCGGCTGAAATCCAGTATCAGGAAAGTGTCAAAGGTTTTACGATCGACGGAATACTTTATAAAAAGTTTTTGCCCGTCAAGGAAAATAACACATATATCTTAAGAAGCGTTGCTTTTGCGGGAGAATTTATGAAAGGCTTCGGCAATGTCAAGGTCAATATGATCAAAGGCGATACGCGTGAAGATGTTTTGATCGCTTTTCGCATCGTTAAACAAGATGCTGACGGGAATTTAACGCTTTTGTGGAAGGAATTTGATCGAAAAGATTCGCCGAAGATAAAAGCGGTTGAAAATTAGCTTTGGCGAACGGTTAAAATAATGTAAAGGGAAACAGCCATGAAGTTTAGTCTGACAGCGGTTTTGAGTGTTTTGCTTTTGGCAAGTGCGGGTTGGGCACAATCGGCGCAAAATGTTACACGCGGTTCGCGCGGAGTGACGGCAAATCGCGGGCTTCAAAACCGCGTCGGCTTTACTCCTTTTCGCAAAAAACCTAATAAAGATCAGCGAAAAATGCTTCAGCCGAAAGCCGAAGATGTCGCAAAATATGCAAAGTTTTTAGCACAGGAAAACGTCGGCATCTTTCGGCTTTTGCCCGATCTCGGTTGTCAGGACAATGCTTTGGTCTTAAAAGTTGACGAAGTGTGTATGAACGAAATTCCCGAAAGTTCTTTCTATTCTTTCCGCGAAGACGAACACACTTCCGAATGGCTGGCAGACATTCGCATCAAAGAAAATAATTTTATTACGGACGGAATGCTCTCGCAGGGATTTATCGTCAATCTCGGTGATGTCGAATTGGAAAGAACGGGCGTAAACTCGAAGGGATTTAAATTTATCAATGAATACACGCCGTCAGATTTAAGCCGCGATGCCACAAGACAATCGGTCGAGATGCTGAAAGGCATAAATGTTGACGGTTACACATACCGAAAGATATTGCCCGCCGTCGAAAATAATACTTACGCTTTGCGCGTCGTTGCATATCGCGGAAATATTATCAGGAGCTATCGCGGATTTTTGTTCGATCTGCTTTCGGGCGATAAAAGAATCGATCTGACGGTCGCTTTTCGCGTGATCCGCAAAGATACGGACGGAAGTTTAACTTTGCTCTGGAAGGAAATTCAGCGGAAAGACGCGCCGAAACTCAAGTTTCCGAAAAAATCGAAAGATAAAAAATAATGAAAGATAAAATTGCCGTTATCACAGGCGGAACGAAGGGAATCGGCTACGCGATCGCCGAAAGTTTGCTTAAACAAGGTGCAAAGGTTTTTATCTGTGCGCGTGACAAATTCGAACTCAAACGTGCGCTCGAAAGATTGTCCGCGTCCGGCGCGGTTGACGGCGAAGTTTGTGATGTGCGAAGTGAAGCGCAGGTTCAAATGATGCTTGCCGAATGCGTCAGAGTTTTTGGCGGTGTTGATATTTTGGTCAATAACGCGGGAATCGGCATCATCGGCAAAACGGTCGAAGAAATGTCGGCGGCGGAATTTGAACAAACTTTGCAGACGAATCTTTTCGGCGTTTTTTATACTTGCCATCACGCAATTCCGCTCATCAAACAGCGCGGCGGCGGTTATATAATCAATATTTCTTCGCTCGCCGGACAAAACGCGCATCCGAAAATGGCGGCGTATAACGCGTCGAAGTTCGGTTTAAATGGTTTCACCGAAGCCTTGATGCAGGAAGTCCGCGCCGACAAAATAAAAGTCACCGCGATCTGTCCCGGTTCGGTCAACACCTATTTCGGCGGCGACACGCCGACACCCGATCAAGTGTGGCAAATCCAGCCCGAAGACATCGCTCAAGTTGTCATCGATCTTTTGGAAATGAATGAACGCGCTTTGCCGAGCAAGATCGAAATTCGCCCGAGCAATCCGCCGAAAAAATAATCGAAAACTTAAAAAATGAGGTTCGGAACCCCAAAAATGAGGTTCGGAGGCTCAAATTTGAGGCTTAAGACCCCAAAAATGAGGCTCGAAGGCTCAAATTTGAGGTTCTAAGGCTCAAAAATGAGGCTCGGGGCCTCAAAAATGAGGCTCA
>DAITPE010000480.1:0-4675 GCA_036833775.1 Pyrinomonadaceae bacterium
GATAGGTTTTCAAAAAATGTTTTCGCTGAATCAACTTCAGAAAACTCTTTAACTTTCTAAAAACAGCGCGTCGTCAACCTTTTGTCCGTAAGTGATAGTTCCGACTTCGGTTTCTTCGATCTGCTTATCATTTGCATAAAGAACCGTTCGATACGGCACGAGCGTTCCCTGCGAATAGTTGTAATCATAGAACTTACGGCGATATTTCGTGCCGTCTTCTTCATATTCGAGCATTTTTACGTTAAAGGATTTTGCCGAAATATAAAATTTTGTTTTGCGGTTTTGTTTGTCTGTCACATCCAAAATGTAAACATCTACGCCTTGAATTTTTTCGCGTCCCGTCAAATCAAGTTTCGATTCGTTTTCTTTGTAGCGCAAAAGCGCATCCAAACCGTGCCAAATTTGATTTTGAAAGGATTTTACGGCATCTTCACGCGGTGAAAAAACGGAATTGTTATACATTCCGAAATATTTCGCGCCGTCGTAGATCAAACCGAATTTTACATTCGGAAATTCTTGCTCGAGGCGATTTTTTTCTTTTTCGAGATTATCGCCGCGAATGATCCAGCGTTGATAACTCGCCGTGTCGGTTTTGCCGTCAGCCGCAAGAATACTGATTTTTCCGCGTTCGATCGTGGTTTTGCGAATCTGATTCAGCGTATCTCTGCCGCGAAAACCGCCGAAAACGATAATGCTCGATTCGGCAATTTGTTCCGCCGTAAAATTACCGTTTGCCGGCAGATTTTTCTTATCGTCTTTCTTTTCTTCTTTTTTTGGTTTGTTGTCTTTATTCTCTTTTTTTCCGTCATTCAGTTTAGTTTCCTGACCGAAAACGAAAAGCGACGACGAAAAAATCGCGGCAATGATCAAAACAATTGTCTTAAAACGCAAAAACACTTATAAATTTCTCCTTGTCTTAGCTGAAAATTCGCAAATGCGGATTTTATCATAAACCGAATTTTTCTGACATCTGCGAAATCGTGAACTCTGTGTGAATTGATGATGAACCAATGAATTAGGATGCTTCAAAATCGGAAAAATCGCAATCTGCTTTGTTATTTTTTAAGATTTTCGGGCAAACTATTTTTAGATTTTATCTTTTATTTTTCAAAATATGCTTCATATTGCTTTGGTCGAACCTGAAATTCCGCCGAATACCGGAAATATTGCGCGTCTTTGCGCCGCAACTTTTACCGATCTGCATATCGTCGGCGTGACGGGTTTTCGAATGGACGACCGCACTTTAAAACGCGCCGGACTCGATTATTGGGAAAACGTCAATCTGCATCGTCACATCGATTTGGACAGGCTTTACAAAGCCTTGCCCGATTCGCGTTTTTTGTATTTTACGACAAAAACGAAACGATTTTACACCGATTGGCAATTTCAAGCCGGTGATTGTCTGATCTTTGGACGCGAAACGCGCGGCTTGCCCGAAGATTTGCTCGCGGCAAACGAAGACAGATGTTTAACGATTCCGATGCCGAACGAAAACGTGCGGAGTTTGAATCTCGCAAACAGCGTCGGAATCGTGCTTTACGAAGCTCTTCGACAGATCGGATTTCCCAATAAATAAAAGGTTTTTAATAAATTTTCGTTGACAAAAGTTTACAAATATTCTGCATCTCGAAAGCTCTTTTTTTCATCTTAAAAGTGTCGCAAAAATGCGGCTTAAAACAAGGAGAAAAGGGTTATGAGAAAACTTAGAAATTTATTCATTTTATCGATCGCAATCTTAACCTTTACTTTCACGAACGCAAATGCTCAAGGCTTTTCTTCGGACAAATCGACGAGAAACATCGAGCAGAAAGTTTTCAAAAAAGTAAACGGTTTGGTTAATTACGGGCTTTTCGATCACATCGCGTTTCAGGTAAACGGTGATACTGTAACGCTTTACGGGAAAGTTCTGAACGGAATCAATAAAAGCAGCGCGGCGCGTGCCGTAAAAGACGTTGCAGGCGTAAGACGTGTTGTCAACAATATCGAAATCTTACCGCCGTCGCCGTCAGACGATCGGATTCGCCGACAAATCGTGCGTGATTTTGCCAACAGCGGCGGAATTTACCGCTATTTGCAAGGCACAAGTCCTTCGGTCAGAATCATCGTTGACCGCGGACGCGTTCAATTGGAAGGATACGTTTCGAATCGCGGCGATTCCAATTTGATGAATATCCTCGCAAACGGTGTTTTCGGTGTTTTCGGTGTCGAAAACAATCTCGTTGTCGGCAAAGGCAACGATCGTTAAAACTCACGAATTCTCACATATAATCGTCCAAAAGGAGCAAACTTAGGTTTGTTCCTTTGCTATTTTAAAGCGCAAATCGAATTTTAATTTGCCTTTTGCGGCTTAATAAGTCATTATTTTCGTTTGTCTTTTGAGGCAGTTTTACATCTATGGTAGATACAGAAAAAATCAGAAATATCGCGATCATCGCGCACGTTGACCACGGCAAGACGACTTTGGTTGACGCGATGCTCAAACAATCAGGCACTTTTCGCGACAACGAAGAAGTTGCCGACCGCGTGATGGATTCGATGGATTTGGAACGCGAACGCGGCATCACGATCATGGCGAAAAACACGTCGGTTCGTTTCGGTGATTACAAGATCAACATCGTCGATACGCCGGGTCACGCGGATTTCGGCGGCGAAGTCGAACGCGTTTTGAAAATGGTTGACGGCATTGTTTTGCTCGTCGATGCGGCGGAAGGATGTTTGCCGCAGACGCGTTTCGTATTGCGGAAAGCTTTGGAATTGGAGCTTCCCGCAATTGCTTTGGTCAACAAGATCGACCGTCAAGATGCGCGTCCCGAAGAAGTTTTGGACGAAATTTACGACCTCTTTATCGATCTCGGTGCGGACGACGAACAGATCGAATTTCCTGTTTTGTATTCGATCTCGCGCGACGGAATGGCGAAAAAGAATCTTTCCGACGAATCGAATTCTTTGAAACCGCTGTTTGAACAAGTTATCGAAACAGTTCCGCCGCCGAAAGCGGTTCGCACTGATTCTTTGCAGTTATTGGTTGCGAATATCGACTACAATCCGTTTGTCGGTCGGCTTGCGATCGGCAGAATTTATTCGGGCGAAATTTCAAAGAATCAGGAAGTCATCGTTTCCAAACGCGACGGTTCGACGCAGAAAACACGCGTTAAAGAACTTTACGTTTTTGAAGGTTTGAACCGCGAAACGACCGATAAAGCCGGAGTCGGCGAAATTGTCGCGCTTGCAGGTTTTGACGACATCAACATCGGCGAAACGATCACGCTTGTCGATAATCCGAAACCGCTTCCCGTGATCGCGGTTGACGAACCGACGATCGCAATGATCTTCGGCGTTAATACATCGCCGTTTTCTGGTTTGGAAGGAAAATACGTGACTTCGCGCCAGATAAAAGATCGTCTCGAAAAAGAATTGCTCGGCAACGTCGCATTGCGCGTCACCGAAACCGATTCGCCCGACAGCTTCCGTGTTTCGGGACGCGGCGAATTGCAGCTTGCGATCTTGATCGAGATGATGCGCCGCGAAGGTTTCGAACTTCAGGTTTCAAAACCCGAAGTCATCACGCGCAAAACCGAACAAGGTTTGGAAGAACCGATCGAACTCGTCGTGATCGACGTTCCCGAAGAATTTATCGGCGTTGTCACGGAAGCACTCGGTCGCCGTAAAGGACAAATGACGAAAATGATCAACAACGGAACGGGACGCGTTCGTCTCGAATACGAAGTTCCGTCACGCGGTTTGATCGGATTTCGCGGTGAATTTTTGACCGAGACGAAAGGAACGGGACTTTTGAACACGATGTTTTTGCGCTTCGACAAATGGCAGGGAGATATGAAAGGACGCGGAACAGGTTCGCTGGTTGCCGACCGAATGGGCGAAACGACGACTTATTCGCTCTATGCCTTGCAGGAACGCGGAACGCTCTTCGTTCGTCCGCAAACGAAGGTTTACGAAGGAATGCTGATCGGAGAAAATGCCCGCGCTGTCGATCTCGACGTAAATGCGATCAAGGAAAAGAAATTGACGAATATGCGCACATCATCGGCAGACGAAGCGTTGCGCCTCGTTCCCGTCCGCGAAATGTCGCTCGAAAGAGCATTGGAATTTATCGCCGACGACGAACTCGTCGAAGTTACTCCGCAATCGATCAGACTCAGAAAACGCGTGCTGAAATCGAACGAAAGACCGAAGAAACAAGGTTAATTTTAACTTATTCAAACTAACCTTAATCTTAAAACCGAGTTTTTACTGTAATTTTCAGATAAAAACTCGGTTTTTTAGTTTTAGAAAGGCTTTACAAATAATTTTCAGATGTCAGCCTAAAGTTTTCTGCATGCAAACTAAAATAGTTTACGTGCAAACTAATTTAGTTTACGTGCATACTAAAATAGTTTACGTGCAGAAAACTTTAGTTTACGTGCATACTAAATTAGGCTGCATGCAGAAAACTTTAGTTTACGTTCCAACTAAATTAGTTTGCATGCAAAAAACTTTAGGCTGCACGTAAACTATTTTACGCTGAACCCGTTAATATTTTGTTTCAATGACAGAAAAGTAATGCTGCAAAACAAGTTAATTCAAGATTAGAAATCAAAAGGCAGATTTTTCGAGCTTTTCTTTGCGAACTTTGCGCCTTTGCGTGAAAAGAATCCGGTTTTAACTTGAAAAAGTA
>DAITPE010000481.1:0-4657 GCA_036833775.1 Pyrinomonadaceae bacterium
GGGCAAATGCGAAATGCTTCAAATTTCTTTCAGCATTTCCTGTGTCAGCATTTGAAACGCTTCTTCGACGTTTTCGCCGTCTTTTGCGCTCGAACGCAGAATTTTCCAATCATACTGCGCGAGATCGGCGATTTCTTCTTCCGAAATTTCAAAATTTTCTGTGAGGTCGTTTTTATTGAAAAGCACGAAAAATGGCAATTTGCCGACTTCTCTTTCGACCATTTTTTGGATCGAAAACGCCGTCACGAGCGTTTCGTGGCGCGTCAGATCGACGACCAAAAGATAACCCGATGCGCCGCGCAGAAACGACGGGCGAATCTTGAAATTAGCATCTTCACCCTGCAAATCCCAAAGCAAAAGGGTAATTTCGTCAGCACCGAGCGAAAGCGTTTTTTTGTCGATTTTAACGCCGATCGTCGTGTGATATTTTTCGGAATAAATGCTCTGCACAAAACGCCGCACGAGGCTCGTTTTTCCAACCCCCGTTGCGCCGAGCATACAAATTTTCTTTTGCAGAATCATAAAAAATTACTCACGCTCGACTTTGAATTTTGAAATTCCCGCCATTCCTTTAGCGATGTTTCGCGCGTCCAGATACCAACTGTTTTCCGCTGTTCCGTGCACAGTCAAAACGCCGTCTTCCAAGCTTAACCGAATCGTCGGCGGCGGATTCAAGATTTTTTTCGCTCTTTCCAAAACGAATTGCGGATTCAAATCCTGATAATTTTTCCAAACGGATTTTACATCGTCCGATTCGTAGCCGTAATCAGCCAAAAGCGTTTCGGGATTTGCCGCCATTTCATCGCGCAAACCTTCGATTTTATGTTGGAAAATTCCGCGATTTTCTTCCGTCACGACAATTCCCGGTTCACTTTTCAATCTTTCCAAATAATTTGACCAACGCCGGTAATCGCGAACGTAGAAAAAACCGCCGATCAGCAAAATCAACGCCAAGCTTCCCGCCAAAACATTGAAAGGCGTAAATATTTTCTTTCTTTTAGCGTCTTCTTCCGTTCCTGTTTGAACTTGCAAACATTCCTGCAAGATCGGCTTGGAAGGTTTGAAAGTTTCCGTTTCGCCTTGAAAATCGTCGAGTTCGTTTTCGTATTGAAACTGGACTCTTTCGATCGCTTCGATGAAAGTTTTACGCAACGTGAGCGGCGCATTTCCGCGAATAACGGCGGCTAAAATCGCGTCGGGACTGTGTTCGATCCAAACGCTCAAATCTCGCACACGAAGCGCGTCGAGCGTTGCGTCTTCCGAAGCTTTGAAAGAATCGTGGACGAAATCCTGAATCGCCGTAAGCATCGCCGAAACCATATCCGCATCTTTATTTTCTTCCGAATCGATTGCCGCGTATTGCAGCAAAATTCCTGTTTTTTTATGAATCAGAAAAATTTGTTCGACGCGATAAAGCAGCGTATTTAGCATCACGACTTCGCCAAACGGTTTTCCTGTCTGCCAAGCTTCGATGCGCCAGCGCAAACCTTTCGGGCTAACGCTTTGTTCGAGCGTTTGATTGAAAGATTGCACCATCGCGCCAAGTGCTTCGGCAATTGCTTTACGAATTGCGGGACCGATCACGGGGAAAAGTGCTTCGGCTAAAATTTTCGGGTCGCGCATTACCGATTGACGAATATTTTCTTCGACGATCGGCAATGTTGCTTCGGCAAGTTTTTTATCTTTTTTCGAGCGTTTTTGAAGCGCAGAAGGCAAAACTTCGCCGACTTCTTCAGCTTGAACCAGAATTTTTCTGATCTCGCTGAGTCCGTCGGCGTTCGTATTTTCTAAAATTTCTTCGGTTTTTGAATAAAACTCGGAACTTTCGCCGTTTTCAGACGAAACTTCCGCCGTTTCTTTTTGTAAAACTCCAGACGACATTCAAAGTCAGAACCGCCTGCGGTAGCGGGCGGGTGAACGAAATGCGAAAATCCGCACTTCCAAATTCCAAAACTTGAAACCCACCCGCTACCGCAGGTGGTTCTGACAAAAACCTAATCTGCTTCGGGCAAATTGAAATCGTTCGTCAAACGCATTGCCATTTCCGTGAAAAGTTCGGCAAGCGCGTGGCGATCGGCTTTGTCGTCGCGGATTTCGGTCGACTCGCGTTTCAGAGAAGCAAGCAATTCGTTATGACGTTTCTGAATATCATCGGTCAAATTCTTCGATTGCGTCAAGATTTGCTGGCGCAGATCGCTTTCGGATTTCGCCGATTGTTCGTTGATATTCGTCACTTTTTTGTCGAAATTATGCGATAAATCCTTTAATTCGCCCGACAATTCCTTCACCGCATCGGCACGCGAATTTTGTTCGTTGACCAATCTGTCGGTCAGCGATTTCACTTCCGATTTGATATATTCTTCGAGCGCGTCGAGCTTTTTGCGCGTTTCGTCGCGCATTTCGGCAATGTCGTTTGAAAGACGTTCTTCCATTCGATTAAATCGGCGTTCAAAATCGCGCGATTGCGAACCGAAAAGAATGTCACGAATCTTGTCAATATTTCCGTCTTCCGGCGTTTCGATTGAGCTTTTCTTTTTTTCCACTTTCATAACCTTTCCATTTACAGCATTTATGAAATTGCTTTGCTTAGCAATTCAATTTCCTTGAAAATTTGATCCAACAAATTTTCGCTTTCCGTCCAATTTTCGTTTTGAATTTCGTTTTCCAGATTTTCAAAATTTTTTGCCAATTTCATTGCGCCGACATTTGCGCTGCTGCCTTTCAATTGATGCGCTTTGCGGCGGATCAACTCGGCATTTTGCGACTTTAAAGCTTCTTTTATCTCGAAAATTCCGCTTTCCGCGTTTCTGCAAAAGAGCGAAATCATCTCAAACGTGAAGTTTTTTTCGCCGTTTGCTTCGATCTCGAGAAAGTTTTTTAAAGTTTCAGGTGCAATGAATTCTGCAAGTGAATGTTGACTGAATTTGTCGCTTAAGTCAAGATTTTGCAAAGGATTTCCCGAAAAATAATATTTATTGAGCGTTTCGGTAAGCTTTATTTTTTCGAGCGGTTTCGTCAAAAAATCGTCCATTCCGGCATCGAAACATTTGCGTCTTTCTTCCAAACTCGAACTCGCCGTCAAAGCGATTATTTTTGGCTGTTTTGTAATTTTTTTACTTTCCCGAATCGCTTTCGCCGCCGCCAAACCATCGATTTTCGGCATCTGACAATCCATCAAAACAAGGTCGAAATCTTTTTCAAAACACATTTCCAAAACCTCAACGCCGTTTTCCGCAGTTTCGGCTTCAAAACCGAGACTTTTCAGCATCGCCAAAACGACTTCGCGATTTATTTCGTTGTCTTCCGCGACCAAAATTTTTATGTTTTTTCGATTCTTTTCTGCTTCAATATTTTCGTTTAGTTCTTTTATTTCAACATTTGAGATTTCTTGAAATTTGACTAATTCCGCCGTAAACCAAAACCGTGAACCGTTTTTCTTTTCGCTTTCAACGCCGATCTTACCGTTCATTTTTTCGACGATCTCGCGACAGATCGTCAAACCCAAACCAGTTCCGCCAAAACGCCGCGTCGTCGAAGCATCGGCTTGCGTAAACGGTTGAAAAATTTGATTTTGAGAATTTTCATCAATGCCGATTCCGCTGTCGGAAACTTCAAAAAACAAGATTATTTTGTCTGCTTTTTCTTCTTTTAATGAAACTTTCAAACGAATTTTGCCTTTTTCAGTAAATTTCACGGCATTGCTCAAAAGATTGTTCAAAACTTGTTTCAATTGACCCGAATCACCAAAAATCGTGCGCGGAATTTGTTTTTCGACATCGAAATTTAGTTTCAGATTCTTTCTCTGCGCTAAGATTTTAAAAACTTCGCAAACTTCCGAAACGGTTTTTCGCAAATCGAATTCGACGGTTTCGAGCGTTAGCTTTCCGGCTTCGATCTTGGAAAAATCTAAAATGTCGTTGATGATTTCGAGCAAAAGGTCTGCGCTCGTTTTGAGCATTTCGGAGTATTTTTTCTGATTTTCATCCAAATCCGTTTCCGCCAAAAGATTTGTCGTGCCGATAATTCCGTGAAGCGGCGTGCGGATTTCGTGGCTCATATTTGCAAGAAAAACGGCTTTTATCTGCGCGTTTTTCAAAGCTTCATCACGCGCTTCGGCAAGCGCATTTTCGATCTCGCGGCGTTCGGTAATGTCTTCAAACGTCAAAACCGCGCCGATTATTTCGTTTTTTTCGACGAGCGGAACGCAAATATATTCCACGAGAAAACTGCTTTTATCGGCACGGAAAAAAGTTTCCGTATTGACGTGCGAAGTTTCGCCATCGGTCAGCGCAAAACGAATCGGACAAAATTCAACTTCGTTTTTTGCCCGATCGAAAAGCGTTTCTTCGTAATTCAAACCTATCAATTCTTTAAGTTCAAATCCGAGCAAACTTTTCGCCGCCCGATTCGTAAAACTTATTTCACCGTTCAGATCAATGACGCAAATTCCTTCGGCGATCGATTGAAGGATCAGATCGGTTTGATAAAAATTCTTCTCCCAATGTTTTTTTATTTTTTTTTGCGAATTCACCGAGATTTAAGGTAACGGAAAAAATTAATTTTTTCCACAAAAAAAAGACGCAATATGCGTCTTAATAAAAACTGGCTCGATTCCGAAGGGTCCAAGATCGGAATCGAGCCTGCGGACCCGTGGGCT
>DAITPE010000482.1:0-4656 GCA_036833775.1 Pyrinomonadaceae bacterium
TTTGCTCGATAAAGACAAGCTGATGCTCGATATGACCAAACTCGGTTTTGAAGAAGAAAGTTTGAAAATTTTCCAACGCAATATTTCAAAACCTTACGGAATGGTTTTGGTGACAGGTCCGACTGGTTCGGGAAAAACGAACACGCTTTATTCGGCATTGCAGGCACTGAACACGCCCGAAACAAATATTATGACGGCGGAAGACCCGGTCGAATTTAACCTTCACGGCATCAATCAGGTGCAGATGAAGGAACAGATCGGTCTGAACTTTGCCGCTGCGCTTCGTTCATTCCTTCGCCAAGACCCGAACATCGTTCTCGTCGGCGAAATCCGTGACTTTGAAACGGCGGAAATCGCCATCAAAGCCGCGCTTACGGGTCACTTGGTTTTATCAACGCTTCACACGAATGACGCGCCTTCGACCATCTCGCGTATGGTCAATATGGGAATCGAACCTTTCTTGGTCGCAACGTCGGTCAATATCATTCAGGCGCAAAGACTTATTCGCCGAATCTGTAAGGATTGTAAAGAAGAAGTCCATGTCCCGCCCGAAGGTTTGGTCGAGATCGGATTTTCACCCGAAGAAGCACCGACCATTAAATCTTACAAAGGAAAAGGCTGCACGACGTGCAACGGAACGGGTTATAAAGGTCGCGTCGGTTTGTATGAAGTGATGGAAGTAACGGACGAACTGCGCGAATTAATTATCATCGGCGCAAGCGCGATCGAGCTGCGAAAGAAAGCAGTCGAACTCGGAATGATCACGCTGCGTCAATCGGGTTTATATAAATTACGTGAAGGAATTACGACGATCGAAGAAGTCGTCAAGGAAACGGTTTTGTAACAGGAGGAAGTATGATTAGGGCAATTGCATTATCATTGGCTTTGTTGATCGGTATCGGCGCGATCATTCCGCTCGCTACCAACTATGCGGAAGCAGGTCCGCGCAAACATCGCAAATACAAACAGAAAAAGAATAAATACAGAAAATATTCAAAAGCATGGTGGCGTGAATATCGCAAGAAGAAAAAACGTCAGCAAACGATCGCGGCACGCAAACGCGCTTTGCGTTTGCAGCAGCTTCGTTTAGCGAAAGCCGCGCAGGAAAACAAAGAAACCGATCCGATGACGCGACCGGCGTTTGTCAAAGCGGCGAAGAAAACCGAAGACACGGGCGAAGCTTTACTGCCGACGGGCGACAAAGCTCCCGAAGGCTGGAAAAAATCGCAGGCTTCATCGGGCGAGCTTCAATTCCGCGTTGACGATGGCAACGGTTCGCAGATCGGTTCGGCGGCAATTTCGGTTGTCGGTCCGGCAATGGGCGAAGAATCGACCAATTCCAGAAATAAAACGCTTTCGGGTGTTCCGCAGGCTTCTTTGCGACGCACGGTTATTGACCGCATGATTCGTGAAAACGGTTGGGTCGTCAATGATTATCAAAAAGAAGTAAACGGTAAGAAAGTTTACGTTGTCGTGGCACAATCGCAAGGCGCGAACGGCGGCGTTCAATCGAGACTTTTCTATTTCACCGAAGTTGAAGGACGCATTTACAGCGTCGCGACCAACGCGCAGACTCAAGATGCCGAACGGCTTGCCGAAGAATCGGAAAAAGTCATCAATTCGCTGCAAAACCGCACACGCACGGTTCAGCAGGCATCGAAAGAGTAATTAATAATTCAATTAAAACGTCAACGGATTGCGGCAAAACCGCATTCTGTTGACGGCTGGCTCAAAAACAAGACCGTTATGAATTACGAACAACAACAAAGCAACGAATTGCAGATAAATTTGCCCGATCTGCTGAGAAAAATGACCGATATGGGCGGCTCGGACCTGCATTTAACGACCAATTCCGCACCGCAAGTCCGCGTTCACGGACATCTTTCATCGCTTCCCGGTTTTCCTCTTTTGACACCGGGCGATACGAAACGCCTTGCTTATTCAGTTTTGACCGACGCGCAAAAACACCGTTTTGAAGAAAATCTCGAACTCGATTTTTCTTTCGGCTTGAAAGGAATGTCGCGTTTTCGTGCCAATCTCTTCAATCAGAAAGGCGCGGTCGGCGCAGTATTCCGCGCGATTCCGTATGAAATAAAATCGTTCGAAGCGTTAGGATTGCCCCCTATCATTTCGGATCTGTGCAAAAAACCGCGCGGATTGGTTTTGGTCACGGGACCGACCGGTTCGGGTAAATCGACGACGCTGGCGGCGATGATCGATAAGATCAATATCGACCGTCACGATCATATCTTAACCATCGAAGACCCGATCGAATTTTTGCACAATCATAAAAACTGCATTATCAATCAGCGCGAAGTCGCGGCTGATACACACGGCTTCGGCGATGCCCTGCGTCACGCTCTTCGTCAAGACCCCGACGTTGTGCTGGTCGGCGAAATGCGTGATTTGGAAACCATCGAAATGGCTCTCCGAATCGCCGAAACAGGTCACTTGACGTTTGCCACGCTTCACACAAACTCTGCATATTCAACCATTAACCGTATCATCGACGTTTTCCCTGCTGCCCAGCAAGCGCAGGTTCGCACGCAGCTTTCGCTCGTGCTCGAAGGAATTATGTGTCAAGCTCTTTTGCCGAAAGCAACGGGCGACGGACGCTGTATGGCACTCGAAATTCTCGTGCCGAACGCCGCTATCCGCAACCTGATCCGCGAAGATAAGATTCACCAGATTTATTCGATGATGCAGACCGGACAAGACAAATACGGGATGCAGACTTTCAACCAATCGCTCGCCACGCTTTATCACAAACGCCAGATTTCGCTCGAAACCGCGATGCAGCGTTCGTCGAATGCCGACGAGCTGAGAGAACTTATCGATCGCGGTGCGGGAATCAACAATTCCTACGCCGGACAAGGTAAGCCCGCAATGAATCAAAGTCCGTATATGCAAGGTCGCCCGATCGGACAACGTCCGCCGGTTCGTTAAGAAAAATATTTATTTGACAGGAGTCTAAAGAGAAATGCCTACATTCGTTTTTAAAGGAAGAAATCGTTTGAATGAAATGGTTTCCGGCGAAAGAGAAGCCGCGAGCCAGGACGAACTGCGCGCACTTTTGCGCCGTGAACAGATCGTTGTCACACAGGCTTCGGAAAAAGGACGCGAGATCGCCATTCCGAAGCTCGGCAGAAACAAAAAGGTCAAAGCCAAAGAATTAGCCGTTTTTACGCGTCAATTTTCGGTGATGATCGACGCGGGTTTGCCGCTCGTGCAATGTTTGGACATTTTGGCTGAACAACAGCAGAACGCCTTTTTCAAAGACGTTTTGCGCCAAGTTCGCCAAAACGTCGAAGAAGGTTCGACGCTTCACGCCGCGCTCGAAAAACATCCGAAGGTTTTCGACAATCTTTTCACGCACATGGTCGAAGCGGGCGAAACGGGCGGTGTGCTCGACCTGATTCTCCAACGTCTTGCGACCTTGATCGAAAAGGTCGTCAAACTCAAACGCAGCATCGTTTCGGCGTCGATCTATCCGGCAGCCGTTATCGTCGTTGCGATTGGGGCAGTGGCGATCATTATGGTCGTCGTTATTCCGCAATTCGAGCAGATATTTCTCGGACTCCTCGGACCGGGCGAAGCACTTCCGCTGCCGACGCGAATCGTTATGGCGATCAGCGGTTTCTTGGCTGGTTGGGGCGGTTTGGCGATTCTTGCCGCGCTCATCGGCGCGGGTGTCGGACTGCATTTCTACTACAAAACGCCGAAAGGTCGCTGGAATATCGACACTTTACTGTTGAAAGCACCGATCTTCGGCGCAATTCTGAGAAAGATCGCAGTCGCACGTTTTTCGAGAATTCTTTCAACCCTGCTTTCTTCGGGTGTGCCCATTTTGCAATCGCTCGAAATCACGGCTAAAACTGCCGGAAATATGGTGATCGAAGATGCTATCTTAAAAGTCCGCGCCGGAGTCGAACGCGGTGAAAGCTTCGTCGAACCTTTGAAGGCGACCGATGTTTTCCCGCACATGGTCGGACAAATGGTCGGTGTCGGCGAACAAACCGGTGCGCTCGACGCGATGCTCGGAAAGATCGCCGATTTCTACGAAGACGAAGTAGATTCAGCCATCGCCGACCTACTCGCAATGATCGAACCCGCCTTGATCTCTTTCTTGGGCGTGACCATCGGCTCGATCGTTATTTCAATGTATCTGCCGCTGTTCACCTTGATCGGAAAGCTCGCCGGCGGAGGAAAATAAGCAGAAAGTTTTTATGTCGAAGGACAATAAAGTTTTAGACTGAGACAATAAAGTTTTAGACTGAGACAATAAAGTTTTAGACTGAGTTTTAAGAAAATTATAAAGACGGTTTCGATCGAAACCGTCTTTTTTTAATATAGTTGAATCTATTTGACTGCCGAAGCTGTCCTGGGACAATAAACTTTGTAACAAAACAATAAAGTTGCTAACAAATTTATTGCATTTTGACTTCCAATCAATTTACAAAAAAAGGAAAATACTTTAAATAGTATTTTCCTCTTTCACAATTTTTGTTTCAACCATTAATTTTTTACTGGTTGAAATACGATACATTTTGGGAAATTCTTTCCAAAGACTTATTAATTTCGCTTTGAATCTTTTCTGAATTAGTAGTGGTTGTGTTATTGATGGCAGCTCGAATCTTTAGCTGAGATTTTGATGGT
>DAITPE010000483.1:0-4651 GCA_036833775.1 Pyrinomonadaceae bacterium
AACTGTTTTAGAAAATAAAATTGATGAAATAGTCGAAACGAAGCGTTGGCTGGATAAGGAAAATTAATTCAAGTCGTAAACTGGCTAGAAAGAGTCCAAGCTTAAAATTATGAGGTGAAATCTATGCTTTATGCGAAATCTTTGCTGATCGTTTTTTTGTTGTTTTATTTCGACTGCGGTTCGGTTAAAAACAGCCCGCCGCAGAATCAAAATGTTATGCAGAAAATACCGAACGATTTACAGATAACTTTAGAAAGGACAGTTTGTTACGGCAGATGTCCGGCTTATAAATTATCGGTCAAAGCCGACGGGACGGTTTTGTTTGAAGGCATTGATTTCACCAAAGTTAAAGGCAAAACCGAAGGTAAAATTTCCGAAGAAAAGCTGAAACAGTTGGTAAAAGCCTTTCAAGATGCCGACTATTTTAATTTGAACGGCAAATACGATTATGAAAATTGCAATCAAATGACCGATCATCCTTCTGCTACGACATCAATTCAGATGGACGGAAAAACGAAAACAATCGGGCATTATCACGGCTGCAAAGACGGCAGCAACAGTTTTAAAGACGAACTCGTAAAACTTTCCCGTTTGGAAGATAAAATTGATGAAATAGTCGAAACCAAACGCTGGATTGACGAGCAAAAATAAGCGCGACAATTTACAACCTTAGTCGCATAAGTTAATGAATGATGCGCGTAAAAATCTGATTCGGATTCTGCAAAATGCTCACGCGGGCGAGCTGGCGGCGGCGTATGCCTATCGCGGGCATTGGAAATCGGTTAGAAATATTGACGAAAAGGAAAGCATCAAAAAGATCGAAGCGGAAGAATGGGAACACCGCGAAAATGTGCGGAAATGGCTTTCCGAATTAAACGCCGAACCGCGCAAATTTCGTGAAGCCGTTTTTTGGACAATCGGCAGAACTTTGGGTTTGACGTGCTACGTTTCGGGCTGGTTTTTCCCGATGTATTTCGCAGGGCGTTTGGAAAGTCAAAACGTGCAGGAATACGTTGACGCAGCGGAGTTTGCAAAAGAACTCGGAATGTCAGAATGCGCCGAAGAAATGATGGAAATGTCGCGTAAGGAAGGCGAACACGAAACATTTTTCAGCCGAACGGTCGCCAAACACAGGCTTTTGCCGATCACAAAATCAGTCTTTAAATGGAGTTGAAAAAGGAAGATTTGCCCACGAAATACACGAAAAGCACGAAAAAAGACGGATGTGACAGACGTGATGACGCGACGGCGCGATTTTTCTCGCTGTCTCACTGTCGCACCGTCTCATCGTCGTATTTTTCCGCCATTTCTGTTTTAATTTTCGTTTCTTTCGTGTATTTCGTGGGCAAAAACCTAATTCTTAATGCCTAAAAAACGCAGTAAATTACAAAGTAAATCCGAGCTTCTCGCGGTTCGTTCGTTGCTCGGCGCGATCGGTGCGCTGCCGCTTGAGACTTCGATGCGGTTCGGCAAATCGGTCGGCAGATTTTTTGCGAAACGCTTTCCGAAACTCCAAAAAACTGCCCGAAAAAATCTTGAGATCGCGCTTCCCGATTTATCTAAAGAAGAAAAGGAACGCATCGTTCTCGGCACGTTTGAATCTCTCGGCAGACATCTCGGTTTCGTTTCGCATTTCAAAAAATTCAAACACGAAGACATTCAAAATCTCGTCGAGATCAACGGGCGCGAACATTTCGACGCGGCACTCGAAACAGGTCGCGGCGTTTTGTTTTTTACGGGACATTTCGGCAGTTGGGAAGTTTTTAATCTGCTGCCGCCGGCGTTCGGTTTCGATATGAACATTCTCGTGCGCCGCATCGATAATCCGCTCGTTGAAAACTACGTTGACAAAATGCGGACGCGCTTCGGTTCGGTCACGCTCGACAAAACGAAATCGGCGCGGACGATGTTTCGCCTGCTCGAAAACGGCAAACTGCTCGGCATTCTCGCCGATCTCAACGTGCAGGAACGCGAAGGCGTTTTCGTCGATTTTTTCGGTGTTCCGGCTTCGACCACAACGAGCATCGCGCGGCTCGCCCTAAAAACAAACGCCGTCGTGATGCCCGCTTTCGCCGTCTGGGAAGAATCGAAACAAAAATACGTCGTCTATCTCGAACCGCCCGTAAACTACGCCGAAAACGACAATTCCGAAGAAAACATCCGCGACCTGACGCAAAAAATCACAAATGTAGTAGAAAAATTCGTCCGCCAATATCCCGAACAATGGCTCTGGATCCACAAACGCTGGAACACCCGACCGAAAGGCGAAAAAGGTTTGTATTAGTATAAACGTCGCTTTTTTGAACTTAGATTAATTTCGTGAATATATTACTTTATAACGCCTAAACTATTTAATCTGCTTCAAACTATAAGCCACGCCTGCTGAGGTTGGAAAATATTTTTCACCGATAAATACGGCGTTCTCGGGCGTGAATGATAATTGCGACGGTTCATTTTCCATTCCTTCAAATCTAACTTCTCCTTCTGTCATACGTCCTATATCAGTCGGTTCATTTTCCCAATGTACGATTTTGCCGTCCTTTATAAAGATTATCCTCCGTTTGAATTCCACATAGTCAGGAAAATCAGTTCTCAAGGTCTTTCTGATTTCGTCAAGGCTTGATCCGTATGAAAAAACGTGCATTTCGTCCCATTGAAAATCCGTTAGGTCTTTGATTTTAACAATGCAAGGAATATCAGGCTTACAGGTTTCAATTTTTGCGCCTATCGCTCGCTCAACCAACCCCGACCTTGCGCAACTAGACATAAAGAATAAAACAAATATGAGAATAATAGAAAATCTTTTCATTGCTAATTACAAAAACACTAAATTATTCGTTAATATTAACGCCCTTGATAATATTAATTTTCAGCCGCATTATCAAGAATTTTCTGACTGGAGCGCAAGCGTCCCGCTTGCAAACGGCGCGAATGCGTCGTAAGTTCGATTGATTTCTCGAAAGTTTAATATCTACACGCTTTTTCGCGTAAAAAACGCTCATTGCAAGCAAGATGCTTGCGCTCCAGTCTTTTTAAACTTTCCAATCGACCGTCATTGATTCGCCTGTTTTCAAGTTTTGCCATTGTGCGCTGAGTTCGGTCATTCGGGCGCGGAGTTTGGCGAGGGTTTCTTTGTTGTAGAGGGCTTTTTCTTCTGCGGACATTTGCGCGTAGGTTGCGTCGGCGTTGGGTTTCATTTCGGCGGCGCGTTTTTTTAATTCTTCGTCTTGCGAATTTTCGAGCCAGTTTTGCCAGCCGATGTAGGTTGCGCGTTCTGATTGGGCGTAGCTGTCGAGGTTGTCTTTGACCATTTTTTTGCCTTTTTTGGCGGCTTTGCGGCGGTTGCGCGAATCGTTTTTGGTGTTGCCGCTTGCTGACGGCGCGTTGCGGAAAGTTCCCGCCGTTCCCTTGCCCGCAAGCTGTCCGAAGATCGCGTTTTCGATGCCCAAAACTTGCTCGACGATGAAATGACACAGATCGTGCGGCATCAATTCGTCAAATCCGGGCGCGGGATTCATCTCTAAAACGGACGAATCTCCGCGCAAAATCTTAACGGCATAACGCCGTTCGCCTGTTTTTTGAAATTCGACCTGCATGAGTATAAGTTTAACGTGAATTCGGCGTAAGAAAAATATGAAATCGTTGATAATCGCTGACTTTGCGAGCTTTGCGTCTTTATTCTTCGCGGTCTTTGCGTTAAAAAAAGAGTTTAACCGCAAAGCACGCAAAGTTTTTCGCAAAGTTCGCGAAGAGTTGATTTCTATTTCACTATCAAGTTATTTTTTAAACTATTTTATGTCGAACTCACGTTAAGTTTAAGGTTTTCGGCGATGAAACTTCAAGATTTTTTAAGAATTATTGCCCGCGAAATACGCGAAAAGACGCGAAAATAAAGACAAGGATATTTTGAATTGCTTATTTCATTTCATTTTTGGGTAGTGACTAAAAGTAATGCTGATGAATTGCCGTCCGCTTTAGCTGACGGATCGAATGTTAAAGCAAGATCATCGGCTTGAGCCAAAATTAAATAGATTACCAATCATCCTTTCAGCTTTAGCTAAAGCTGAAAGGAATAAAACCTTTTTTGTTTGAAGTTCGGCTAAAGCCGTAAACTCAACATCTGTTCCGTCAGCTAAAGCGGACGGCAATTCATAAAGAATCAAATAGCATTACTTTTAGTTCACTACTCATTTTTGTTTTTATTTCGCGCCTTTTCGCGTTTATTCGCGGGACAAAATCCTACTCTTTCAATTTCAACTCCTTCAAAAATTCTTCGACATTGCCGAGCTTGTCGAGCGGGATTTCTTTCATCAATTTGTTTATTTCGTTTACTTTATCGCGGCGCAGTGCGTTGAGTGCGTGCGTTTCGGGAAGCGGTTCTTCGCCCTGCGTTTCGTGCCACTCGAAAAAATCGTTCGGCGTGCAGTTTAAGGCGCGGCAAAGCTTTTCGAGATTTTTAACTTTAATGTTTAGAACCTCGAAATTATACAAATTAACCGCCGACGGGCGCGTAAATCCGCTTTTTTCCAGAAAACTCAAGGCTTTTTGAATGTTGCGGATGGCGAAAACCCTTCTGATATTAAAGCTCAACATATTTTTTAATCTCCCTTTAATTTATGTGAATCAATCGTAAAAAACCAGAAGATTGATT
>DAITPE010000484.1:0-4647 GCA_036833775.1 Pyrinomonadaceae bacterium
ATCGGTTAAATTCGCTCCATTCGCCAAATCCGCGTTCAAAGTTTTAATTTTGTTCGACTGCTAAATTCTAAATTCTAAATTCTACATCCTAAATTAATCTCGAATTAAACAGCGGTCAGTTTTACGGATGATAATTAAGAATTTAGAATGTAGAATTTAGAATTTTTTCTTTACACTACGGACTTTTAAAAAACCAATTCATAATTCATAATTAACTCGGATGAAATAAACGCTTTGTTTTTAAGAAATTAGAGCAGATTTTGAATAAGTGTATGGCAAAAAAGTCCAACAAAGGGCGTTCCGCGTTTGTTGTTGGCTGTATGAAGTGGCAAACGCGGAACGCCCTTCGCCATACACTCGATCAAAATCTGCTCTAAGAATTCAGAAATTGCCTTATTTTGTTTGGAAAAAGTTGTCTGATTGAAATATATTCGACGTTTTTGCAGTCAAAAACTCTCAACCGCCGCTGTTTAAAAAGGCACCTGCACGAATTAAAAAGCCGCCTGCGCCGTTTAAAATAACACCTGCGCGATTTAATTTGCCTCCTGTCCCATTTAAAACGTCACCTGCACGATTTAATTTGCCACTTGTTCCATTTAAAAAGGCACCTGCGCGGTTTAATTTAACGCCTGCGCGATTTAAAAAGGCACCTGCACGGATTAATTTAAGTTTGAATTGTTTGGAGATTATTTGCGCTTGCCGAGTTCGACCGCGCGTTTGTATGCGGCGTAGATTGCCTTCGATAAAACCGTTCTGAGCGAGCCTTTTTCCATCTGGTAGATCGCTTCCGCCGAAGTCCCGCCGGGTGAAGTGACCATATTGCGCAATTCAGCCGGATGTTTGTGCGACTCTATCGCAAAAAGCGTCGAACCGAGCATCGTTTGCTGAACCAATTCCTTTGAAACTTCGCGCGAAAAACCCAAATGAACGCCCGCGTCGGTCATCGCTTCCATCATCATAAAAATATAGGTTGGACCCGTCGCGCTCAACGCCGTCGCCATATCGATCTGATGTTCGTTTTCGACGTAAAGCTCTTTGCCGAGCGCGGTGAGAAGCGTTTTGACCTGCGCTTTCTGTGCGTCCGAAACTGACTTTGAACAAGTCCAAGCCGTCATTCCCGCACCGATCTGCGAAGGCGTATTCGGCATCGTCCGCACGACAAACTGATTCGTCAACGCATCCGAAATCGTCTCGATCGTCGCGCCCGCAATGATCGAAACGACAAGCTGCGAAGGCTTTACAAAATCTTTTATCTCGTCCAAAACGCCGCCGATGCGCTGCGGTTTGACGCACAAAACGACCATCGAATCGTCTTCGGGCAAAGCTTTGACGGCTTCGGCATTCGATTCAAAAGTCTGGATTCGATATTTATTCTCTAATTCCTCGCGCCGATTCTTGCGCGGATGCGAAGCCGAAACTTGCGCCGCATCAACCAAATTCTGCCGCAAAAGTCCCGCCACAATTGATTCCGCCATCACGCCGCAGCCGATAAAAGACAACTTTGAATTTTGTAGAAGTTCGTGACTCATTTTTTTTCTGCCCACGAAATACACGAAAGAAACGAAAATATGAAAATCTTTCTTCTTTTTTCGTGATTTTCGTGTATTTCGTGGGCTAATCTCTTATTCGTAGCTCAATGCTTCGACGGCATCCAATCTCGCCGCACGAATTGCGGGATAAAGTGCGCCGAGTGCGCCGCCGATCAAGCCGACAACGGTCGTAATTAATAACACCAGCGGACTAATCTCGACTTCGAGCGTCGTTACTTTGGAAAGTAAAAATCTCAAAACAACCGTTAAGATCACACCTAAAACGATTCCGCTGAAACTTATCAAAAGTGCTTCCTGCGTGATGATCCAGGCGATGTTCGGATTGCTCATTCCGAGCGATTTCATAATTCCGATCTGTCTGGTTCGTTCGGTCACGGTCGTGTACATCGTCAGCAATATGACGAGCGCGGAAATCACCGCCGCGATGCCGATCACTACGTTCAGAAAAACGCCGAGCGCGGGAATGCTGCCCATATAAAGTTCTTCGAGTTCTTTTGTGAGCAGAATTTGATTGTCGGGAAATTTGTTATGCAGATTTTCCGCAACTTGTTCGGGCGTGAAACCTTCTTTCACCTTTATCAAAAACGCCGAAACTTTTTCTTCGCCGCCGATCTGAGTTTGCATCACATTGAGCGGAACTTTGATGCGTGCACCGGCGGCAGGTTCGTAGCTTCCGACAATCGTAAAATCGCGTTCCCACATCTTGATCTTGTCGCCGATTTTGTATTTTTTCTGCTTTTGAAATCCGGTATCGACGATCGCTTCGCCGTCGGCATCCGTCAACGCTTTGCCTTCGATGATCTTCAACCCCGTAATTTTCGCGTAATCGTTATAAATTACGCCGTCGATCAGGCGGCTTCCCGTGTTGCTGTCGGCTGTCACAGAAGTTTGACCGAGCGGAACGACGAGCTGAATTCCTTCGACTTTGGCAATTTCGCCGCCGATTTTTATTGGAATACGAAACGCTTCGTTGCCGCTCATTCCAAGCGAACCCGAAGCACGAAAGAAAATTTCCGCGCCGACATTTGCTTCACGCGAAGCACGTTCGCGCAAGCTTCCGTTTGAAAGTCCGACCGTAAAAACGATCAAAAGCACGCCGATTGCGATACCTAAAATGCTCACGACCGTCCGCGCCGGACGATGCAGCATATTTGAAAAAACCAAATTATCCATTGTAAAAAATTCTACTGCGCCTTCGATCCTTTTTCGGGCGAAGGCTGTGCATCGGCAATCTGCGTCTGCTGATTAGATTCCTGTTTCAATTCTTCGGGCGATTTCCATCCGGCTTTCTTCAAAAGATCACGCGCAAACGAGATCGGAATCGCCATATTTGCCGCGTTGCTTTCGGTGAAAACGCCGAAATTTACGCCGATAACTTTTCCCGTCTGACCGAAAAGCGGTGCGCCCGAACCGCCTTCGGCAGTTTTTGCGTCGTGGACGATGCGCCGCGAATCCAAATCCGTGACCGCGCCTTGCGTTGTCAGCGGAACGATCTTTTTCGATTGCGCCAAGAAATTTACCAAAGCCTGCCGCGAACCGCCGAAACGTGCGTTGATCGATTTTGCTTCGGCATCGTCAACCATTGCCAATAGTCTGTCCGGTCCGTTCGGATAACCCATCGTGACAACGGTTTTGCCGACCGCGACCGAATTTGCATCGTCTTCGAGCGGCAGAACCGGAATATTTGTCGAAAGACCTGCCGTGTCGATCGAAGCGACGGCAACGTCTTCCTGATATGAAATCTGACGAATTTTTAAGTTAAACGGCTGCGGAATGTTCGGAAAATAAATAACAAGTCTTTTAATTCTGGCGCGTCCGTCGGCTTCGCGCATCATTTGTTTGACAAGATCGTCTTCTTCCCAAGGTTGTAAAACGTGGCGGTTCGTCACAATGTATCCGCTTCCGACGTGAAAACCCGTGCCGATAAAATCGTATTCGACCGGCGAACCGTTGCCTTCGGTCGTAAGTCCCGCTTGCGGCGTTACCTGTTGCGGCATTTCGCCTTCCATCGGCTGCGGTTCATACGGATTCGGCTGAAACGCCTGCGGATCGGGATAACGCAAAACTTTTCCGCTTTTTTTATCGACCAAATCGTAAACACCGACGATCAAACAAACGCCGTTGCCGTATTCGACGCGCAGATTCGGTGCGAGCGAAACGGTTTTCAGTAAATCTTTGTTGGTTTTGTCCAATTCGCCGAGCTGATCGCTGGTTTGTCCGAGTTTTTCTTCGAGTTTACGGATAATTTCGCCTTGCTGTTCCGATTGCTGACGGCTCGCGCGAAGCTCTTTATTGACCGCAAAACCGAGATATAAAATGCCCGTCAAAAATCCCGCGATCAAGACGAGCGCGATCAATTTTGACGTGATACTTATCTCACGAAACAATTCGCGGACGAATTCGCGCAGGAAAACTTTTGCATCGTCGCGTTTTTCCGAAGCGGCTGATTCGAGCGCGGCGGTTTCGATAAATTGCGCCAGATGCGGTTGTTCGCGGTTGGTCGTAATGAGCGCGGATTTTGATGCGAGCGAAAAGAACGAAAATGAAATGTCAGTATCGCCGATCGAAATCGAGTCGCCGTCGCCGACCGCCACGAAACGGCGGATAGATGTTTGATTCAATTTAAGATCGAGCGAAATATCGAAATTTATGACGCGGTAAACGCCCTCGTTGTTTTCAATTTCGAGCCAGACCGATTCTTTTTCGAGCTTTTTTGTATGAATTTGCAGATCGCAAAGCGCGGACGAACCAATGCGGATATTATCGTCTGAGAAAAACTCGGTGCGTTTCTCCGTTCCGATCGAGATGTGAATGATAATACCTGCTGCCATTTATAAATAAATTTCTGCTTCCGAGTTCAAATATTATCACAAAATTTGTCTAAAAATTAGTCAGCCGAATAACTTTGCCGCCTTTCGGAAGAGAAAAAAAACGCTTTTCGATTATTTAAATAAATCGAAATCAAGTTGCCGCCGCTTGTCTGTTTTTACAAACTGTCTCAATAAAATGAAAACTCCTCTGCGAACTTCGCGTGATGCAATAAAATTTATTTCACGCAGAGCCGCAGAGTTCGCAGAGAAAAAAGTCTCATATTTGC
>DAITPE010000485.1:0-4619 GCA_036833775.1 Pyrinomonadaceae bacterium
AAAAAAAGGCGCGCAGAGTTTCCCCTAAAGACGTTTTTTCTTCAGAGTTTTTTTTATAAACGTCAAATTCGGCGGCTTGCTTGCGCAGTGATTTTGTAAACTCTAATTCTTCCTTTCGGCGCGTCGAAACGAGAAAATTACTCAGAAAATGTTCGCGTTCCGAAGCAGAAAGTTTTTCGTCGATAAAATCTTCGATCAATTCGCTTTCTGCGATCGCAAGTGAAGTTTGAAACTCGGAATCTTCGAGCATTTCCATCTCGATCTCTTCGGTTTCCGTTGACGAAAGTTCGTCTAAAAGATATTTTTTTAATTTTGTTTCGTCAAACTTCATAGTCGGTCAAAAACTCACCTTCTAATAACAATGAGTTTTTCTTGCGGTAAAATTACAAATTATTTTTCTCTAAGCATTTTTTTCGGCAATCGCGCAGTTTTTCCCTGATTCTTTTTATCTTAACACGCAGATTATTCATACTTATTTCGTTTTGCGCGGCGATCGCTTCGCGCCTTTTTATTTTCGTTTCTTTATCGACATTGTAATATTTCACGATCAGCAAACGATCATTTTCTGCCAGCTCTTGCAAACATTTTTTCATACAATCTTGCCTGTCGCCATCGTCAAAAATTTCCGTTTCGGCGGCAATATTTTGGTCGTCAATGTTGAGTTGTTTTCGTTTATTTGTTTGTTCCAGATAGATCAAACGCGCAACGCCGTAAATGAAATGAATGCTGTAAATAGGATTATCTTCTTCGGATTTCAACAATTTTTCCGCAACGCGATTGATCGCTTCGTCGGCAAGCTCTTCTGAATTTTCACAGCCGCGAAAATCGAAAAGCGCAATCAGATTTCGGCGGATTTTTTCATAAATCTGCGCGGCTTCCTCACGGTTCGGCGACAACCATTTAAGGAAAGCATCGAATGCTTCTTGAGTTAAAACCCAATTTTTTTTCATGAAAAAATGTTAGAAATTGCTGCTGCTACAGTCGGTTAAAGTCTGCTTTGCATTTTATTATAAGGCTTTGCAGAAATAAAATCCGAATTTCATAAAGTATAAAACAAAAAACGGCGTTGATTCGCCGTTTTCGATAAAATAAATTGTAAATCTGATTATTGAAGTTTTGCTTTGACGGTTTCGCTCAATGCTTTTCCGTCAACGGTTTTTCCGGCAAGTTTTGCTTGCGCGGCTTTCATCACCACGCCCATTTCACGCATCGAAGACGCGCCTGTTTCGGCAACGGCTTCGGCAACGGCTTGTGCGATTTCTTCGGCACTTGCGGCTTGCGGCATATATTTTTCGATGATATTAAGCTCAGTCTGCTCTTTTTCGGCAAGATCGGCGCGTCCGGCGGCGTTGTATTGTTCGATCGAATCCTTACGCTGTTTGACCAGACTTTGCAAAGCTTTCATCGTTTCTTCTTCGGTCAATTCATCGCCTTTTTCGATCTTTTTGTTCATCAAATTAGCTTTGACCATTCGCAAAACGGATGTTCGGTCGGCATCTTTTGCCTTCATCGCGGCGGTTAAATCACTGATAATCGTATCTTTTAAACTCATAAACTAAATTCTCTCGCAGACAATTTTAACGATTAAACGGCGGGAAGTGCAAATATTGAAATTACAGAACACGTTGATTCCGTTCGTCTTTGCCGTTTTGCGTGTGGTAATCTGTGATTCTTTACCTGAAAAAATATGATTCAACGTTGGTTTTTAGGAATTGCGGTCGGAATAATTATGGCGATTTTCGCCGTTTATCCGCAGATCAATCTCAAATCTCTGCGCGGCGCGGATTTTCAAGGCGTTTTCGCTTCGTGCGACCTCGACGAAATGGCTTACACTTCGTATTTGCAGGCGATTATAGACGGCAGACCGCGCAAAAACGACCCTTACACAGGGCGCGACGATTCGGCGGAATCTCCGCAACCGGAATCGCTTTTTTCGATCCAATTTTTCCCCGCTTATCTGTCAGCGATTCCGGCGCGGATTTTAGGACTTTCCGCTTCGCAAATGATGCCGATAATTTCAATTTTTTCGGGCTTTTTTACGGCACTCGCGCTTTTCTGGCTGATCGTTTCGATCACCGAAGACGAATTGCTCGCGGCGGTCGGCACAATGGTCGTGATCGCGGGAAGCGCATTGATCATCGGTGTCGGCGCGATCAACGGTTTTTACGAAGGCGGTGTCGCTTATCCGTTTTTTCCGTTTATGCGGCGATATATTCCGAGCAGTATTTTTCCGTTTATGTTCGCGTTTTTCGCGTGTCTTTGGAACGGTTTGAAAACGGAAGACAAAAAGAAGCGCATAATTTTTGCGGTTGCGGCGAGTCTTTGTTTTTCCGCGCTCGTTTTTTCATATTTTTACGTCTGGACTTCCGCCGCCGCAGTTTTATTCGGTCTGACGCTTTTTCTTTTCGTGTTTCGCGCGGAAAATTGGCGCAAAGATGCCGAATTTATTTTAATAACAGATATTTTTTGCGTTCTTGCGCTGATTCCTTACGCGCTTTTGCTGGCACGACGCGATGAAACGATGGACAAAGCGCAGCTTTTAGTTTTGACGCATCAGCCTGACTTGTGGCGAAACGTCGAAATCATCGGTTATGTCGTGATGGTGATCGCCGCCGTTTTTTTGTTATTAAAAATTACGAAACTCGCCGAAAAGAAATTTCATTTTATCGCCGCGTTTGCTTTTGCGCCGTTTTTGGTAATGAATCAGCAAGTTTTGAGCGGACGCTCGCTTCAGCCGTTTCATTACGAATTTTATGTCATTAACTACATCGTTTTGCTTTCGGCGGTTTTGCTCGTGACGCTTCTGTGGCAGAAATATTTGAGCGGAATCAAGTTTTTATCGCTCGGTTTGGCGGCGATTTTAGGAACTGCTTCCATCGTTTGGGGTTATATCGAAGCGCGTGACACGACCGCTTTTTGGGATTCGATTAATGTGCGCCGCGATGAAGCAATGCCCGTAAATCTTCGTTTGAAAGAGCTTGCCGGAAATGACATTGAAAAAGCGAAACATTTGACGACGCTGAATCTAGAATCTTTGCAAGCCGACGGGCAATCGACCGTTGCGCCTTTTTCGACCGTTTGGGCGCGTCATCAGCACGTTTTTGCCGGACTTCATTCGTGGGATGAAAACAAAGAGCGTTATTATCAGCTTTTGTATTATTCCGACCTCGATGAAAAGTGGCTGAAAAATTCTTTGACCGGATGTAATGACATCGAAGCGTGTATGGCTCTTTTCGGTTGGGACAGATTCAACGCGCGGCTTTCGGCAAATGCGCGTCCATTGACGCAGATCGAAATTGACGAAGAAGTTCGCCGATTTGCTGAATTTTCCGAAAATTTCAGCGTTAAAGAAGCGGCAAATCCGCAAATTTCATTTCTTGTAATTTCAAATGAATATGAAGTCTCACTGAAAAACTTCGATCGCTGGTATGAACGCGACAACGGCGAAGTTTTGGGAAAATATATTCTTTACAAAGTAAAATTAAAACAGCCGCAATAATTTAAGACAAAAAAAGACCGTCTTTTCAGACGGTCACAAAATTGTATTACTTTATATATAAAAACTGCTTAGGCTGCGAGAAGGTCATTCGACGTTTCTGCAAAAACTCTTCTTCCGTTCAGAGCATCATCAATGATTTCACGAACGGCAGAAGCATCGGGATTAACGTCCATTCTCGCACAAGCGCGAAGATGTCTGATAATTCCTTCCGTTGCGATGTCCAAGGTCGCACCGTTCAATTTTGCGAAACGGCGTGCTTGGATATGATCGATTTGCAATATTCTTTCTTGTAATGTCATTGCTTTTGCTGTTGCTGCCACTTTATATTCTCCTTCCTTTTTTTTAAGTTCCCCCTTGTGCTTGAAAGTTTGCTCATATTCACAACAAACTTTTTCGGAAAAGCAGAAATCCCTAACTTTTTCCATAAAAAATTAGTTGAAATTTACAACCTGTAAGTTGCTAATGAAATAGTCGGGTCGGTTAGTCTTTCAACTTTGTAAGGAAATCTTAACAGAAAAATTTTTATTTGTCACCATTTTTTTTTGGCTGTTGTGATTTTTTTCCCAAAGGCTTGAAAATAAAGATAAAGACCGATAAACGCAAAGGTTTATCGGTCTTTATTCAGAAAGAAAAATTGACGTTTATTTTTCGCCGACAGCATCTTTCATAGCTTTGCCAAGACGGAATTTAACGGTCGTTTTGGCTGGGATTTTGATCGGTTTGCCGGTTGCCGGATTGCGACCTTCGCGCGCCTTACGGGTTGCTTTAACCAACTTTCCGAATCCCGGAAGTGTAAATTCTCCGTTCTTTTTAACTTCGGCTGCTGCCAAGTCTGCAAGAGCATCGAATAAACCTTTAACGTCAGCCTTTTTCAAGCCTGATGTTTCTGCCAAATTGCCAATGATTTCTGTTTGTGTCAAACGCTTCGTTGAAGCCATAATTTTGTTTTAACCTCCAAATAATTATCCGTGAAAAATTTAAAATTTACTGCTTAACTCTAAAGTTATGCCCGAAAAAGCACGGGCGAAATAGGGGCTCTCGAAAATCCAATATTAAACTGCAATAATTGGTCGGGGCGAGATGATTCGAACATCCGACCTCTCGGTCCCAAACCGAGCGC
>DAITPE010000486.1:0-4619 GCA_036833775.1 Pyrinomonadaceae bacterium
GAAGCCCACGTCTATATGTGCGAAACCCAAGGCTATATGTACGAAGCCCAAGCCTATATGCACGAAGCCCACGCTTACTTGCGCGACGACAATGCCAATTTGCGCGAAGCGGATGGCGGTTTGTTTAAAATTACATGTTTGTATCAGTAGAAAATGAGGTAGGAGCAAAAAAACTCCCCTCCTTTGTAAGGAGGGGTGGACGCGCTTCGCGGACGGGGTGGTTTGATTTCAAGAATAGTAATTCGAGATTCTAATCTTGCAAACAACCACCCAGACAGTCGAAGCGACTGCCACCCCTCCTTTGTAAGGAGGGGAGTTTTTTTCTTGCTAATCAATCAATCTTAAATTGTTTCTGAGTT
The DNA here is from genome assembly GCA_036833775.1 of Pyrinomonadaceae bacterium. Lineage (GTDB taxonomy): Bacteria > Acidobacteriota > Blastocatellia > Pyrinomonadales > Pyrinomonadaceae > JAJQRF01. Next base: position 360 of record DAITPE010000486.1, read on the forward strand.
GACTATTCATATCTTAAACATTCGATCGGGTCGAGTTTAGCGGCTTTTCTCGCGGGGAGAACGCCGAAGATCAAGCCGACTCCGACGGAAACGCCGAGCGAAAGCAGGATCATCCAAAGTTCGACCGTCGCGGGCATCGAGGGAATCAAAAGCATTATCAGATTGCTGATGCCGACCGCGATGATCACGCCGATCACGCCGCCGAAAAACGTCAAGGTCATTGCTTCCAATAAAAATTGCAGAACGATCGCGCTTCTGGTTGCGCCGACGGCTTTGCGGATGCCGATCTCTTTCGTTCTTTCGGTCACGGAGACGAGCATAATATTCATCACGCCAATACCGCCGACGAGCAAACCGAGACACGAAATGGCGATGGCGGCGAGACCGACTCCGCCCATAATTCCGTCGAATTGGGCGATAAAACTGTCGGCGGTTTTTACGTCGAAATTATTTTTTTCGCCGAATTTTACTTCGCGGCGTTGGCGCAAAATGCCTTCCACTTCCTGCACCGCATCGTTTAATTGTCCTTGTTTTCCTTGAATTAAGATCAAAAGCGCGTCGCGCAAAGGCGCGGATTTGCGGGCGGTTCGGAACGGCATAAAAATCTTGCGGTCTTCTTCGTTCTCGCCGAAAAATGCGGCTTTGCGCTTTTCGATCACGCCGACGATCTCCCACGTCGTGCCGTTCATTCTGACAACTTTGCCGACGGCTTCGTCTTCTTTGCCGGGGAAAAGAGCTTCGACCGTATTGACACCGACAACGAGCACGTTTCTGCGCTGTTGGTCGTCGGCTTCGGACAGCCAGCGACCTTGTTTGAGGGCGATATTGACCATTCCCGCATAATTTGCCGAAACGCCGTCGGTCAATGCCCAACGGTAATTTTTGCCTTCGTAAACAAGATTGTCGTCGAAACCCGTTCCCCATGAACCGATGTTCGGCGCAACGAGCGCAACGTCTTCGATCGCCGATGACTGCGTTAAGATGGCATTTGCGTCGGCTTCGGTCAAAGGTTTGCGGTTGCGTTCGTCGCGGTTTCCGCCGCCGCCGAAGCCGGTCGTCAAATGAAAAGCGTAAATGTTGTTCGTGCCGTATTCTTCGACGATCGAAACGATCGATTGACGCACTCCCGTCAAGATCGACGCAACGACGATCGCCGTGATGATCCCGACGACAATGCCGAGAATCGTCAAACCCGAACGGAATTTGTGCGACATAATGCTGTCCATCGCCATTTTCAGGACTTCTTTCGGTAATGATGCGGATAAAGACATAAAAATATAGTTTCAGGTTTCAGGTTTCAGGTTTCAGGTTTCGACGTTACTTCTTGAAACTGGAAACCTGAAACTTGAGACTTAACTTTTCGTTAAAGCAACGATCGGGTCTAATTTGGCGGCTTTCCATGCCGGATAAAGTCCGGCGAGAATTCCGATCAAAGTAGAAACGAACAAAGCGATAATTATGTAGCCGACCGTGATCGTCATCGTAATTTCAAGTAAAAAAGTAATCAATTGTGTCACGCCGACCGCCAATAATAATCCGATCATTCCGCCGACCGCGCAGAGCAGAGCCGATTCGATCAAAAATTGCAACAAGATTTGTTTACGCGCCGCGCCCAAAGCTTTTCGCAGACCGACCTCGAAAGTTCTTTCAGTCACGCTGACGAGCATAATATTCATCACGACAATGCCGCCGACGATCAAAATGATCATCGTGACGGGCAAAACGATGACCGTGATCAAACCTGTAAATTGATCGACCTGACCGTTTACTTCGTCAACATTGACCAAACCGAAATTGTCTTCCTCACTGCCGAGCAATTGGCGTTTGTTGCGCATCAGCAAGCGCGCTTCGGCGATCGCGTCGTTAAGTGATTCTTTATCGGCGGATTTGCCGTGAAGCTGAATGCCGCCCGTGCGGGCAAACATTTGATTGTGCAAAGTGATCGGAATGTAAATATGTCTGTCCTGCGAATCGCCGAACAACGAACCGCGTTTTTCTTCGACACCGAGAATCTGCAAGGGAATTCCGCGCACTTTGATCGTTTGCCCGACGGGCGAAGCGTTCGGAAAATATTTTTCCTTCACGTCGTAACCGATAATGGCGACCTTCGCGGCGCGTTCGACTTCTTCGGCGGTAAAATAGCGACCTTCTTCGATGGTTTTGTCTTCCATTTCGACGAAATTATCGGTGTTTCCCTGAATGCGGACTGATGGAAGCTCGATGCCGCGTTCGTTCAGATCGGCGTTGGCATTGATCTGTGCGCCGACGAAAAGACAGCTTTTACAGTTGTCGCGGACGTATTTGTATTCTTCCCAAACCACGTCTTTATTGCTGCGGTTCTTGCGCTCGTATTCTTCGTCGGACATTCTGCCGACCGAAGCCATCCGCGTCATCATAAAATGATTTGCACCGAGAACTTTGGAAATCTGTTCGACTATGTAGGAATTCAAACCATTGATCGCCGCGCCGACCACGACGACCGCCGCCACGCCGATAATAATGCCGATCAGCGTCAAAAAAGCGCGGAGCTTGTGTTCTAGAATCGATTTGAGAGCGATCCAAAATGCGTCGAAATAAAATGAATATAATTGCCTCATTTGCCCTTATTGGAAGAAAGTATAAATTGTCGAATCAGTGTTGCCTGAAATGTTAGACAAAAGGGCAAACGTAGGTTGCTGTAAAAATGTTCAAGAAAAGTTTTAATTTCCGACGATTGCCAAGTAAAACACGGCTCGTGTTATACTTTCGTTTTGTTTTAATTCACAATTTTTTTTACAAAATATTAAGGAGAAACAGTTTTGAGCGTTTTAGTTAATAAAGAAACACGCGTTATTGTTCAAGGCATTACGGGTAAAGAAGGAACTTTTCATACTTTGCAGATGATCGATTACGGCACGAAGATCGTCGGCGGTGTCACGCCCGGAAAAGGCGGTTCGACGCACGAAGGCGTTCCCGTTTTCAATACGGTTGCCGATGCGGTTAAAGAAACCGGCGCAAATGCCACCGTTATTTACGTTCCGCCCGCATTCGCGGCTGACGCGATCATGGAAGCAACGGCGGCGGGCATTCCGCTTGTTGTCGCAATTACCGAAGGAATTCCGGTTGCGGATATGGTCAAGGTCAAAGAATTTATGCGCGGCGGCAATACGCGGATGATCGGACCGAACTGCCCCGGAATCATCACGCCCGAAGAATGCAAGATCGGAATTATGCCCGGACATATCCATAAAAAAGGAACTATCGGGATCGTTTCGCGTTCGGGAACGCTGACGTATGAAGCCGTCGGACAAACGAGAGATTTGGGACAATCGACCGCGATCGGCATCGGCGGCGACCCGATCATCGGCACGACGCACACCGACGCTTTGAAATTGTTTGCGGAAGACGACGAAACCGAAGGAATCATCTTGATCGGCGAGATCGGCGGAACTGCCGAAGAAGAAGCGGCGGCTTGGGCGCACGAAAGCGGACTTTCGGCACGTAAACCGATCGTCGCCTTTATCGCCGGACAAACCGCGCCGCCGGGACGCAGAATGGGACACGCCGGAGCGATCATTTCGGGCGGCAAGGGAACTGCCGAAGAAAAAATGAAAGCTCTCGAAGCCGCCGGAATCGCGGTCGTCAAATCGCCCGCCGACATCGGCGCGACGATGAAAGCGCGTCTGGGCAAATAAGTTTGTCATAAACTAACAAACTACGGTGTTTTCCTTTTGATTTATTATTATAATGAAAAAGGAAAACACCGATTTTATGAACAAATCTAACGGATATTTGAAAATTTATTTAGTTTTTTCTGCAATTTTATTTTCATTTTTGACGGTCAAAGCGCAAACGCCTGAAATTAAACAAATGCTCGAAAACGCATACACAAAAGGCGAATTTTCGGGCGTGATGGCAGTTTCAAAAAGTGATAGATTGTTAGCCATAAATTCAATCGGCGAAGCAAACCGCGATTGGAAAATATCGAATTCTGTTGCGACGAAATTCCGCATCTGTTCGGTGACAAAGCAATTTACGGCAATGCTCGTAATGCAGCTTGCCGAACAGGAAAAAATAAATCTCGACGCGCCGATTTCCGAATATTTGCCCGAATTTCGCAAAGAAACCGCGAACAAAGTTTCGGTCAGAAATCTGCTCTTGAGCGCGAGCGGTTTGCCTGTTTTGCCTGATGAATTTTACGTTAATGAAGACTCGAAAATGACGGATGCAAATTTCGTTATCGGCAAATATCTGCAAGGCGATCTGCTTTTTAATTCGGGC
>DAITPE010000487.1:0-4613 GCA_036833775.1 Pyrinomonadaceae bacterium
GATTTTGAGCATTTTCGGAAGTCATTCGGGCAAATTGGCGATACCATTTTGTCGCAATGTGGGGAATTTTTCCCCAGTCCATTTTTGAACATAAAAAAGACCTGAAATTTCAGGTCTTTTCGTAAAAAATATGATCTTGTAAATTGTTAAAACTTTATTCCGTTTCCGATTCCGTTCGCTTTACGATTCGCGCCAGAGTTTTGCGGTCGATGTTCAAAATCCGTGCGGCGGCTTGTTTATTGCCGCCCGTATGCTCCAAAACGCTGGAAACAAACCTTTCTTCCATTTCCGCCAAAGTCATCGGTTCAAAATGATTCTGCGAATGCTGATTTTCGCCCGAATGCGAAAATTGTGAGTGTGGCGGATGACTTTCGACAAAGGTTTGAATCCGCATCGGCAAATTTTCGGGATAAATGATGTCGTCAGCCATCGAAACGGCGTGCAGAACCGCGTTTTCGAGTTCGCGGACATTTCCCTGCCAATTGTATTTCTGCAAAACTTCGAGCGCGGAAGGTGAAAAAGCCGGAATTCTGCCTGACGAAGTGTAAACTTGTGAAGCAAAATGTTCGGCTAATAAAGGAATGTCTTCGATCCTGTCACGAAGCGGCGGAAGCTGGATCGTGACCGCGTTCAGACGATACATCAAATCTTGCCGAAAACGATTTTCTTTGACCTCTTCTTCAATATCGCGGTTTGTCGCGGCAATTACGCGCACATCAACCTTGATCGTTTTATTCGAACCGACACGGCGGATTTCCGATTGTTGAAGCGCACGAAGCAGTTTTACTTGAAAAAGCGGACTCGTTTCCGTGATTTCGTCTAAAAGAATCGTGCCGCCGTTGGCTTCTTCCCATAAACCGATGCGTTCGCGGTCTGCGCCCGTAAACGAACCTCGAACGTGACCGAAAAGTTCCGATTCGATCAGATCGACCGGAACCGCGCCGCAATTGACGGCGACGAACGGACCTTTGGCGCGGTCACTGCGCTGATGAATCGCGCGCGCGACGACTTCTTTTCCCGTTCCCGATTCGCCCGTGATCAAAACCGGAAGACTCGTTGCGGCGACACGTCCGACCATTTTCAGACATTCGACGAATTTCGGACTTCTGCCGATCAGCGGAATGTCCGACGTATAACCTAATTCCGTTTTTTGTTTTTTGCTTTTTCCGTCTTGCTGGCGCAATTGATGCTGTTCGCGGACGATTTTTGAAATATTGAGAATGTCGTCAACCGAAAACGGCTTGACCAGATAATCGAACGCACCGATCGCCGTCGCTTCGAGTGCGCCGACCGCCGAACCATGTCCGGTCATCATCACGAAACGTGCTTCATCCTGAAATTTCGAGAAGTTTCGCAAAATTTCATAGCCGTCCGCTTCGCCAAGCATTACATCGCAAAAAATTAATAACCATTGTTGGGCTGTGAGCATTTCGTAGGCTTCCTCGGCAGAACCGGCAGTTTCTACTTTCCAACCGCTCGAGAGCAATACATCGGCGACAAAATTTCTGACTTGCGGCTCGTCGTCTATGACTAATGCGGGCAAATCCTTTTTCACATTGGAAAGTATATCACGCAATAATAACATTACAATTCTTTTTGTCTGCTTTCGATACAAAAAATTGTTTTTTTGAAGTTAAACTTACTTGTCCGTTTAATTTACATTCGGGCGTTAATTTACTTAAAAACTCAAAAGGATGAAGTTTTACATTCACTTCATCCTCGAACCGCCGAATAATAAATTATTTTTTAAGAAAAACCTGCGTGAAATAGTAAGTTCCGTCAGAACCTCTCGAGATTCCGACGCCTGATTCTCTCCATTTCTCGCGCAGCAGATTTTCACGGTGTCCGGGCGAATTCATCCAGCAAGTAATGACTTGCTCCATCGGTTTTTGATAACCGCGCAGCGAAGCGATATTTTCGCCGATCCCGCGCCATTTCGTCAGCCCGATCGAATCCGCTCTGCCGCTTACGGCTTTTCCGTCCAATCCGCGATGACCGAAAAAATTATATGTTGCCATATTTTCCGAGTGCATACGGGCGACGCGTGCGGTGCTTTCGTTCCAAACCAAAGGCTTTAAACCGAATTCTCGTCTTTTCTGATTGATCAGATCAAAAACTTGTCTTTCAAAATTCAAATAAGCGAGCCGTTCGAGCGCGAATCCTTCGATCAGAAAGTTGCCGTTGACGTTGGTTTTATTTTCAAAAACCTGTAAACGATTAGTTTCATCGGCTTTTATCGAGGCGGAAAATCCGACCAAAACAAATGCAAAAAAGAGAAACAATCGCGGGAGTGTTGATAGATAATGTTTCATATTCCTTATTTCGGTAGCCAGACGATCTCTTTTTTTTTAAGCAGAGACTCACGGCTTTGCGTCTTCCGCATCGCTGCGGAGTTGCCAATTTATCGTTTAAGGTTTCGGGATGTTTTCTGAGTAAAATTCCCGAATTTTCAAATCAGGACTAAAATATCCGTTTTTTTCGAATTATTTTTTTTCGGCTCAAATATTCAGCCTAAAGAAATTATGAGCAAAGGTCGTGCCTTTATGATTTTTAAGGTTAATTTTCTATTGACTAATCATCGATAAATGGTTTATTTATTTAGTGCATATTTTATTTATCAATCTTTTGCTTGAGGAAATAGTATTTGAACGAGTTGGGGAATTAAAGTCAAGCATTTTTCCCACAGCGGAATTTTGCTACATTTTAATGAATATTTTTTTCTTTAATCTTCCGATCCGAAAAACCTATTCTGTTGTTAATTAAAAACTACTATTAATTAACAAATTCCCGTTTTTTTTTACACTCATTCTTTACTTTTTTTCACTAACCCGAATTTTTACGGAACGATATAAAACCGTTCGTTCTTAATCGGAAAATATCCTCCGTAAATATTTTCACTTATTTTTACCGCAGAATGCCCTTGTTTTGGTTTTCAAAGCACTGCGTGTAAGGAGAAATTAAAATGAATGGTCCGCATGAGCCAGACGAAGCTCCAGATTCGTCGTCCGACAATTTAACTGATGATACCTTCGGCAATTTCAGTTTATTTGAAAACTCCGTTCACGGAATCTTGATCGTTGAATTTGAAACACGAATAATCTCGAAAGCCAATCTTTTCATCAAAAATCTTCTCGAATTCGAAAATGAAAATATGACGGGCAAAACACTTGCCGAAATCAACATTTTCAATGCTCCGCAGCTTACTCATTCGCTCTTTGCGGAACTCGCCGAGAAAGGTTTTTTCCACATCACCGATCTGACCGCCGAAACCCGCAAAGGCAAACATATATTCCTTGAAATTACGGGAAACAAATTCAGTCAGCAGGATAAAAACTTCGTCAAACTTTCGATCCACAATATCACCGACAGAAAAAAAGCCGAGCAGGAATTGCGCGAAACCGAAGAAAATTTTCGTGCGCTCGTAATGGCGACCACGCAGATCGTCTGGACGATGCGCGAAGACGGCGGCGGCACTTCCAATCCTGAATGGTGGACGGAACTGACCGGACAGACAGCCGAAGCGGCAGAAGGTTTCGGTTGGCTCGAAATGCTGCATCCCGACGACCGGGTTGGAACAAAAGTTGCTTGGATTGAAGCTTTGCAAGCAAGAAAATTGTTTGAAACTTCGTATCGCGTCTTGACCAAAAGCGGCAATTATCACTATTATGCCGTGCGCGGTGTGCCGGTCTTTAATACCGACGGAAGTTTCCGGCAATGGATCGGAACTTTTACCGATATTACTGAAAATAAATTGATCGAAACGGAAAATAAACATCTTCTAAAAGACTTAGCCGACATCAAATTCGCCCTCGACGTATCGGCGATCGTCGCCATTACGGATCAAAAAGGAAGGATCACCTACGTCAACGATAAGTTCTGCGAAATTTCACAATTCAGCCGCGAAGAATTACTCGGTCAAGATCACCGCATTATCAATTCGGGCTATCATCCGAAGGAATTTATCCGCGATATTTGGACGACGATCGCAAACGGCAGCATTTGGCGCGGCGAGATTCGCAACCGGGCGAAAGACGGTTCGCTTTACTGGGTCGATACGACGATCGTTCCTTTTCTCGACGAGTTCGGCAAACCTTTTCAATATATCGCGATCCGCTACGACATCACGGGACGAAAGATCACTGAAGAAAAACTCTTAAAAGAAAAAGATTTCAGCGATACGGCGATCAATACTTTGCCCGGTATTTTTTATCTTTTCGATGAAAACGGCAGATTTTTGCTCTGGAATCAAAATTTTGAAAGCGTTTCGGGTTATTCCGCCGAAGAGATCAGATCGATGCGCCCGCTCGATTTCTTTCTAGCCGAAGAAAAAGAAACGATAAACGAAAAGATCGCCGAAGTTTTTGAAACGGGCGAATCTGTCATCGATGCGATTTTCGTTTCAAAAGACGACACGCAAAGACCTTATTTTTTTACCGGAAAACAGATCATTTTCGAGCAGATGAAATGCGTGATCGGAATGGGAATCGATATGTCCGAACGCCGCAAGACCGAAGAAGCCTTGCGGAAGAGCGAAGAAAGATTGATTCAATCGCAAAAACTCGAATCGGTCGGACGGCTCGCGGGCGGCATCGCGCACGATTTCAACAATATGC
>DAITPE010000488.1:0-4610 GCA_036833775.1 Pyrinomonadaceae bacterium
ATATTGTAGCCGCCGCGCAAAATCATATCTTTTTTGCGGTCAACGATCGATAAATAACCTTCTTCGTCAAAAATCCCGATGTCGCCCGTATGAAACCAGCCGCCGCGAAAAGCTTCGGCAGTTTCGCGCGGTCGTTTGTAATAACCTTTCATCACGTTCGAACCTCGAATCACGATTTCGCCGCGCTCGCCTACGGCAACTTCGTTGTCGTTTTCGTCAACGCATTTTACTTCGACGCCGAAGATCGGAAGTCCGACCGAACCCGCTTTCGACGGACGCTGAAATTGATTGAACGAAGCGAGCGGCGAAGTTTCCGAAAGTCCGTAACCTTCGAGAACGCGCACTTTGAAAGTTTCTTCAAATTCCTTCATCACCTCGACCGGCATCGGCGCACCGCCCGACGAAACGACCTTCAAATGTTCGGCAATTTTCGCTGTGTCGAAATTGTTTTCTTCCGCGTAACGCAGCAAAGCCCAATACATCGTCGGCACGCCCGTCCAAAAATTCACCTTTTCGCGCAGCATCGCTTCGAGCGTCGCTTTCGGTTCAAATCTCGGCAGCAAAACGACGCGGTTTCCGCCGTAAAGATTCGTGTTCATCTGGCACGTTTGCCCCGTCGTGTGAAACAGCGGCAAAGTTATCAGGCAAGTTTTCTGTTCGCCGTCGGTAAAATCGAGCATCGGCAGATGAATTCCATAAGTCGTCGTCACGTTCGTCAGCAAATTCAGATGCGAAAGCTCCGCGCCTTTCGGCTGTCCGGTCGTGCCGGAAGTATATAAAATCACGCAAGTATCGTCGGGTTTCGTCGGAAACGTTTCAAACTTTTCGGATTTATCGTAAGTGATCTGCGTCAGCGTTTTGCAATCGTCGAACGGACTTTTTGCCAGCGGATCGATCGTCATTACAATTAAATTTTCGCACGAATCGACCTTATCGAAGCCGTCTTTGACCATTTTCGCAAGCGGAAGTTCGGGCGTTCCTTCAAAAACGAAGACGGCTTTCGCGTCCGAATCCTGCAAATGATACGCAACTTCGCGCGGTCTGAACAAAACATTCAGCGGCACGACCGCCGCGCCCGTTTTCAAAATCCCGTAATAAACGATCGGAAAAAACGGCAGATTCGGACACGAAAGCGCGACCTTATCGTCGTGACCGATACCCATTTCGACCAACGCATTCGCGACACGATTCGCCAAACCGTTCAACTGCGCGAACGTAAAACGCAGATTTTCCCAAACGATCGCTTCCCTTTCAGGAGTAAGCCGCGCGTGATGCTCGATGATCGATGCCAAATTTAGTGTTGTTGCTGAAATATGTTCCATAGATTTTTCGTAAATAAGAATTTATTTTCAAATAGATTTCGACTTAAAAACGCAAAATGGAATTGCGCCCGAAATTAGTTTAAGTTTTGGGAAAACGATAGCTTTGTTAAATATTAAATCATAAAAAACGGCGAAAGGCTTGAAAAATTTAATAATTTGTTCAGGATTTTGACTGAAAACGTAGTACTTAATTCTTTTTCCGAAGACATTTTACAAAAAAATATTGATTCCTTTACATAAATTTTCTAAAATCTGTTTGTTCGTTCCGAGTTATAAAATTAACCCCCTTCAAATTCAAAGTTTGTCTCGCAAACCTCGATTTTTGTAATTTCAAACTCGGCAATCTTACAAACAAAGGAATTCCTTAAGAATTATGAATAAAATTTTAACCGCGTTTCTATTTATCACTGCATTTTTATCTTTTGCGTCCGAAACCAAAGCGGGCGACACCGAATATGCAGGACAATTCAGCCCGAATTTGCTCGCCAACGTCGAAGATTACGAGCAGGTTATTTTCAAATACGCAACGCCCGCGCAAGTTCGCGGTTCGATAGATTTGAAAAATGTCAGCCATTTATCGAAAAATCAATTGCACAATCCATCAACCGGCGGTGCGACGCTTGCCGCTTTGCTCGTCGAAAAAGACGATGAAAACCCTTTGATCTATGCCGATCTGAACGGCAACAATGAATTTTCGGAAGATGAAAAATTCGTTTTGGAAAAGGAAAAACCGAATAATTCGTATCTTTGGCACACGACCTTAAACGTCCCGATTCAAAATAAATTCTTTAAAAGCGCGGCGATCTATGTGCGCTATTTCAGAAATTACACCGCCGATAAAATGACCGAAAACGATCGTCTTTTAACGCAATCGACCGAAGTTTTGGCAAGCGGATCGGTCGATATTAAAGGCAAAAAATATCTGACGAGCTTCGGTTACGATTTTGAAAATCAAAAGGTCTCTGCGCAAAACGGCTGGCAAGGAATCGATTCCAATGAAGACGGCAAGGTCGATATGGACGAGCTTTCGTTTGAAGCCGCCAAAGCCGACGACGAAACCGTCGTTTTTCGCGTCGGTGAAATGTTTCTTTCATTCAAAAAAGCCGATATTCAAAAAAATCAGATCGTGATGCGCGAACACGAAGCGAAAGACTATAAACGCATCGAACTTTACGTCGGCAAAGTTTTTCCCGATTTCAATTTCACGGATTTTAACGGCAAAAAGCGCAAGTTTTCCGAGTTTCGCGGCAAATACGTGTTGCTCGACGTGTGGGGTTTCTGGTGTCCGCCGTGCCGCCGCGAAGTTCCATACGTCCGCGAAGCCGCGAAAAGATTTCAGTCGCGAAATCTCGAAGTCGTCGGGCTGAACACCGATACGATGCCCGCCGATGCAGTCAAAGAAAATTTGCAGAGCAATCAAATGCTGTGGACAAATGCACAGCTCGAAAGCATTTTCGACCTGATCAATAAAAACTTACGAATCGAATCTTTCCCGACCACATTTTTGATTGACCCCGAAGGAAAAATTCTTTCAATGAGCCGTTCATCGCGTGACGAACTCGATCTGCGCGGTCAAGATTTGCTCAAAACCCTCGATAAAGTGCTTCCGAAACAATAAATAAAAAGAAAAGCGTTGAATAACTTCAACGCTTTTCTTTTTATTCAAAAATTGATCTTTTCGCTCGAAGAAATATCCGCGCCGAGTTTTTGAATCGAATGAAAGCGGAATTTTTCGTCACGTTCAGGAAAATCGTTGCGGAAGTGTCCGCCGCGCGATTCCTCACGCCAAAGTGCGGATTTTGCGACCAATTTTGCAAGCGTCACGAAATTGCGAGAGGAAACGCTCAAATTCGCCTTTTCGATCTGCCGAAATTCTTTCAAAGCGCGTTCGAGCGAATCTTTATCACGCAAAATCCCGACACGTTCCCACATCACGCGTTTGACGCGTTTTTTCACGGCAGTCGCAATTCCAGATTCTAGATTCCAGATTCCAGATTCCAGATTTTCGTTTTCCAATTTGGAATTTGAAAATTGAAATTTGGAATTATCTTCAATCATCGCTTCGCCCGCTCTTGCGCCGAAAACCAAGCCTTCGAGCAAAGAATTAGACGCGAGCCGATTCGCGCCGTGAACGCCCGTGCAGGTCACTTCGCCTGCCGCGTAAAGTCCCGCGACGGTCGTCCGTCCGTTCAAATCCGTGCGAACGCCGCCCATACAGTAATGCGACGCGGGCGAAACGGGCAGCAAATCTTTCGCGATATTCAAATCGTAAAACTTGCAGGTTTCGTAGATTTTCGGAAATCTTTCCTTCAAAAATTCTTCCGAAAGCGCGGTCATATCGAGAAAAACATTGCGCGTTCCGGTTTTACGCATCTCGGCAACGATCGAACGCGAAACGATGTCGCGCGGCGCGAGTTCCAATCGTTCGTCGTAATTTCCCATAAAGCGTTCGCCGTATTTATTGCGTAAAATACCACCTTCGCCGCGCATCGCTTCTGACAATAAAAATCGCGGCGCATTTTCAAGATTCAACGCCGTCGGGTGAAACTGTATGAATTCCATATCAGCCATTTCCGCGCCCGCAAAATACGCCATCGCCATTCCGTCGCCGGTCGCAACCGATGGATTCGTCGTGTGCAGATAAAGCTGTCCCGCGCCGCCGGTGCAAAGAATCACGGCTTTCGCAAAAAGTTCGCGCGGCGCACGTAAAATCGGATCGAGAAACCGCACGCCAACGCATCTGCCGTTATTCAAAATTAAACTTTCCGTATTCGCAAACGGCATCAGAACGATTCGTTTTTCCTGCCGCGCACGAGCGATCAAAGCGCGGACGATCTCTTTTCCCGTCGAATCGCCGTGCGCGTGTAAAATCCTGCGCCGTGAATGCGCGGCTTCCTGAGTGAAAACCAATTTTCCGCCTTCGCGGTCGAATTCGGTTCCCCATTCGATCAATTGTTTGATATATTTCGTGCCGCCCGTCACGAGCGTTTCGACCGCTTCCGTATCGCAAAGTCCTGCGCCTGCAATTAAAGTATCTTCTTCGTGCAATTCCGCGTTATCGTCGTCCGACAAAACGACTGCCACACCGCCTTGTGCATATTCCGTGTTCGATTCCGAAGCTTTATCTTTCGTCAAAACCGTCACACGCGCTCCCGAACTCGCCAATTCGATCGAAGCGCGAAGTCCCGCAACACCGCTGCCGATCACGATAAAATCAGTTTCTAAAGCCATTAAGAAAAATGTAGCAAATTATTGTAAGAAAAGGAAAAAGCCTGCTTGATTTCTCAA
>DAITPE010000489.1:0-4601 GCA_036833775.1 Pyrinomonadaceae bacterium
GACGGCTTCAAATCCGGCGTTTTCGATCAGTTCGATAAGCTGTTGTTTCGTCATTTTTACTTCGCCGTTTTCGATCGAATACGCTTCGGTCAATTCGCCGCCGTCGGTGATCGTGCCGTCGAGATCGTTTGCGCCGAAATGAAGCGCGGCTTGCGCGAGATGTTTGCCGAGCATCACCCAATACGCTTTGACGTGATCGAAATTGTCGAGCATCAGGCGCGAAACAGCGATCATTTTCAAAGAATCAACGCCGCTCGGACCGGGAAGCGACGCTAACGCACTATCGGGCGGATAAAAAGCGAGCGGAATAAAACATTGAAAACCGCCGGATTTGTCCTGCTGTTCGCGCAATTTGACGAGATGATCGATGCGGTCTTCGAGCGTTTCGATGTGTCCGTAAAGAATCGTCGCGTTGGTTTTCATTCCCGCCGCGTGAACTTTTCCGGCGAGTTCGAGCCAACGCGCGCCGTCGCATTTATGGTCGCAGATGCGCGAACGCGTCGGTTCGGCAAAGATTTCCGCGCCGCCGCCGGGACACGAATCCATGCCCGAAGCCTTCAGTTTTTCGATCAATTCTTCGTCCGACATTTTGTAAAAACGCGCCATAAAATCGAGTTCGACCATCGTCAAAGCCTTGACGTGCAGCGACGGAAAATTCTGCTTCAACGCGCCGAAAAGATCGGTGTAATATTCAAACGGCAATTTCGTGTTCAAACCGCCGACAATATGCAGCTCGGTCGCGCCTTCGGCAACCGCCTGACGTGCGATTTCGACGCCTTCTGCGACCGAATGCGTGTAAGCATCGGCATCGCGCGAACGCCGGTAAAAATTGCAGAATTTACAATCCGCGACACAAATGTTCGTATGATTGAAATGCCGATTGACGTTAAAATAAGTCGTCTTTCCGTGACGCTTACGGCGCACGAGATCAGCCAATTTACCGAGCGCGTTCAGATCGTCGGTCTTAAAAAGTTCGATGCCTTCATCAAAGGTCAAACGCTCATTCGCTTCAACCTTTGCGGCGATTTTATTTAAATTCGTATCAAATGAAAATTGCATAAAATTATTTTTGTTCAATGAACATTTTTTCTTCCAAATTGTTTGGAATCGTATATTTTATTTCGATTAAACTTCCGTTTTGGCGCGTGTTTTTTTCTTTGAAAGTGCTGTAATCCTCTCTATTAAAAATAGAATATTTTAAGCCGTAAGAATCACTAAACACAGCGACTGAAATTCTGCTGGAATTGCCCGAAAAATCGTGTCCGGTAATAGATTCAGATGATTTATAAAATTCGTTTGAAAATTTTACATCTTTTAATGAAACCTCATTATTAGGAATAATGCTTATTGAATAAAGTTTGTTAACCGATTCAGGTTCGGCAATTAATTTTATTTTTTTTTCATCTCGCATTGTCTGTACCGAGATATTTTTGAAATATATGAAAAGAACTTTCCAATTACTGTCGTATTCACAAAGATCGTCGCAAGCAGTTCCGAAAATTGCTTTTACATCTTCGACCGTTGAAATTCCCAATTTCAAATTTTTTAATTTTCCTTCGTTAAAAAACTTATAGCCTTCTAATTCATTTGGGCTGATAACACCGAGTTCCAGATTCGGTATCTTTTTCGGTGCGGTTTTAAGAAGGTTGGTGAAACTAAAACAAGTTGGAATGTCGTCCGTTTGCGCCGAAATTTGAAGCGCAAATGTCGAAAGAAAAATAAATAAAAAGAGAGTTTTTAAAGGTTTCATAAATTACTCCCAAATCTCCTTCAAATTCAGCGTAAAACCTTTCAAAAGCGGTTCTCCTGAAATTTCGGTCGGATTTTCCAATGTTTCAACTTCTGCGTTCGGGCGATATACATAAACTTTGCGTTTTGCGGCATCAATCAGCCAACCCAAAGACGCGCCGTTTTCGATGTATTCTTTCATCTTTTCTTTCAATTTGTTTAGATTATCGGTTTCCGAACGGAGTTCGACAACAAAATCGGGGCAAACGGGCGCGAATTTTTTTCGTTTGGCTTTCGGAATTGCGTTCCATTTTTCGAGCGTCATCCAAGAAAGATCAGGCGAACGCTTTGCACCGTTCGGCAAAACAAATCCGGTCGAAGAATCAAACCCTTCGCCGCTTCCGTCTTTTTCAACCCAATTTCCAAATTTCGTCGTTAATTTAAAGTTTTTAATTCCAGTTTCAGTTCCGGTGGGCGGCATAAAAATAATTTCTCCGTTTGCTTCCATTTCAATACGTAAATCTTTGTGACGCTGACAAAAATCGAAAAATTCGTCGTCGTTCATCGGTTTCAGAAACTTTCCGAAATCAACTTCGATCGATTCATACGGATTGAAATAAACGCGCGAACTTCTTTTGGTAGTGGTTGAAATCATAATAAAACTCTTGATCTTCGGACTCTCTAAATCGCAATGCTTAAAATGGTATTAAATGAAAATTGCATAAATTACCTGTAAATTAATTTGGAACGACTTCAAATACAGTCGATTCTACAATGTGTGATCCGCTATTTTTGTAAGAAGTAAACCACCAATAATTAATCGCAAACTTAAATTTACCTGATTTGTAAGTACGTCTGCTTCCATCTCCGTGAATAAGTTTTTTCCATTGCACACTGTTAAAATTAAGTGCGTATTCTTCGTTAGGATTAATTTTGCAGCCTGTCGGAATATATTTTCCTTCTTTTTGAAGATTTTCTATTTCTTTATATTTCTTCTTTAACGCAACACGTTCTTCATTACTGACAGTTCCGCAAACTATTACATTCCAATCCCAAATATTTCTTTCACCGTCAAAAAACAAAAGTTTTGTATTGTCCGATTGCTCGACATATCTTTGTAAATTAGTTTCTTCAAAGTTCTCTAAATTACAATCGAAATAAATCGGTATCTCGCTCACATTTACAATTATCGGTTTAATATCTTCAAAATTTTCATACTTTTCTTGCAAATTTTTCCAAACTAAAATTTGCTTATCGTTTTGCGCCGAAACCTGAATCGCAAACGCCGAAAGAAAAATAAATAAAATGAGAATTTTTGAAAATTGCATAAATCTATTTTGTAAAATCTTTTTCAATAACTTCAAATTCGGGCGAATAGGAAACCAATTGGTTAAAATCGGATTTTTTTATTCCGAACGTAAATTTCAATCTGTATTTTCCGCTGCCGTCATAATCGGGTAATTTTCTGAATTTTGGAGTTCCGACCGAATCTATCGTGGTAATTTCATTTAAAGCTTCGCTACCGAAATTAATGGAAAATTGTTCCGTCGTTTTGATTTTGCGAATTTGCGGTTTATAACCCGTTCCGCAATGCCAAACTTGGCTGATTTTCCATAAACCCGACTTTTTATCAAATACTTCAAAATCGGCGTAAGGAAAAAAATAAGTATCAAAATAAACGGAACTGTTACTCACATTTAAGATTTGCGGTTTGATGTCTTCAAATCTTTCGTATCTTTCCTGCAAATTTTTCCAAACTAAAATTTGCTTATCGTTTTGCGCCGAAACTTGAAACGCAAAAGCCGAAAGAAAAATAAATAAAATGAGAGTTTTTACTCGATTCATAAAACCTTAGATATTATTTTAACTCAAAACTCGGTGCGCTGTGCCATTCGTGCGCGATATTTTGCATAATTAACGCGTGGTCGAATTCGATCGAGCCTTTCGGGAAAACGCTTTCGGTATCATAAAAACTCGAATGAATGTAATCAATTTCGAGCGCGTCAACCTTCCATGTTTTCGTTTCTAACACGATGCCGTCGAGATAATTTCCGCTTTTTGTGACGGAAAAACCGAGCGAACCCGGCTCGAAAAAACTCGATGCTTCGGCAAGCGAATCGAAAATGGAAGTTCTCGGCAGAGCATTTGAAATTATGCCTTTCAACTCGACCGAAACTTTTTTGTCGTCGGATTGCATTGCAAAATCGATCTCGTTTTTAATTCTTTTAACTTTAAACTCGGCGTGATGATGTTCGCCCGGAAAAAGCGTTCCGCCGACCGCCGAATTTATCAAAGAATCCGTATCGCGTCGCGGAATAAAAACTCCTTCGCGCGTTTTACCCGTTTCATCTTCCCATTCTACAGCGATTCGGTGCGCGCCGTTTTCGCTCGAAAGTCCGAAGAATTCGGGCGTAAATTTCGGACGGATATTTTCCAAACGAATCAGGCAAATGCCGATAATTGCTTTATTTTTATATAGTTTCGGGCGAAATTCGTTCGGCAGAATCTTTTGCACATATTCCGCATCGGCGCGAAAATTTATTAAAAGTCTGCGTTTGATAATGCCTTGAAGCGTCGGGATTTTCATAATCTAAAAACGGTTATACAAATTCTTCAAGTTAAAATGAGCGCAAAATCTATGCCCTTTAACTTCAATTCAAGCTAAGATCAGTAAGTTTCAGAATATAAAGGAATTTACCGTTTTATTCGATAATTTTAATTGCCGTCTAAATCTGAAACATAAGCAATTTGCAAAAAATGAAGTTAAATTTCGGGAATTTGCAAAAAAGAATTCTTCGATAAGGTTTAGAAATAAAAAACCGAAAAAGAAACTTGTGTGATTTTTGCTTGCAAGTCAGCAAAAATCTGCGTAT
>DAITPE010000490.1:0-4597 GCA_036833775.1 Pyrinomonadaceae bacterium
TTTTCCGAATCAAATTAAATATTTTTTGAATTTTATTTGAGATTTATAAAAGGAGATTTATGAAAAAAACTTTATTTTTTGGCAGTTTAGCAGCAATTACAATTTTATCCGTCGCGGTTTTCGGACAGAAAAAAAACGAAAGCAATTTGCAGACGGTTTCATCAGTTGACCTAAAACAATACAGCGGAACTTGGTATGAGATCGCGCGTTATCCGAACAAATTTCAAGATAAATGCGTCGGAAACACGACCGCAACTTATACGATCAAAAGCGAAAAGAAAATCGAAGTTTTGAATCAATGCGTGAAGGAAAACGGAATGGTTGACAAAGCAAAAGGCGAAGCAAGAATCGTTGACAAAAACACGAACGCAAAATTGGAAGTTCGTTTTGCTCCGAAAGTTTTGTCGTTTATTCCCGCAGTTTGGGGCGATTATTGGATCATCGATCTGGACGAAAATTACAAATATGCTGCGATCGGCGATCCGAAGCGTGAATACTTTTGGATTTTAGCGCGTGAATCGAAATTGGACGACGCAACTTATCAAAATATCTTGCGCCGCGCCGAAGAAAAAGGATTCAATCCGGCGAAAGTCATCAAAACTCCGCAAAAAGTAGAAATTTTGAAAGGCGCGGTAATCGAGAAAAATTAATTGAAGAAATAGAATGGATAAAACGAAAAAGGCTGAGAAATTTCTCAGCCTTTTTCCCAGTTTTCTGCAATTGATTTACCAGTTTGTCGCCGTAACTTTTTCGGCTTCAGTATGTTCGACGAGAAACCTTTCCGCGTCGATCGCTGCCATACAGCCTGAACCTGCCGCCGTAATTGCTTGGCGATAATACGAATCCTGCGCGTCGCCGCAAGCAAAAACGCCTTCGATGTTGGTCTTCATCGTACGACCTTCGGTTTTCAAATAACCGACTTCATCCATATCGAGAACGCCTGCAAAAAGTTCGGTGTTCGGTTTGTGCCCGATCGCAATGAAAACGCCGCCTGTCGGGAAAACACTTTCTTCGTTTGTTTCGTTGTTAAAAATTCTTACGCCCGTTACGCCTTCTTCTTTTGTGCCGAGAATTTCGCGGACTTCCGTGTTCCACATAATTTCGATCTTTTCGTGATTTAAAACGCGTTCCTGCATAATTTTCGATGCGCGAAATTCATTGCGTCGGTGCATCAGCGTCACTTTCGACGCAAAACGCGTCAAAAACATCGCTTCTTCCATCGCTGTATCGCCGCCGCCGACGATCACGACAGGCTTTCCGCGAAAGAAAAATCCGTCGCACGTCGCACACGCCGAAACGCCGTTTCCGCCCAAACCTTCGGGAACGGGCTCTTCGCCCGGAATTCCGAGCCATTTTGCCGACGCGCCTGTCGAAATTATCAAAGTTTCGGCTTTAATTACGGTCGAAATTTCTTCGCTGTCTTGGCTTGTCTTTCCATAAAGCGTAAAAGGTCTTTTGCTCAAATCGACCTTATCGATCCAAGTATTGAGAAATTCCGTCCCGAATCTTTCGGCTTGTGCGCGAAATTGATTCATCAATTCGGGTCCCATAATTCCCGAAGCGAAACCGGGATAATTTTCGACATCGGTCGTGATGGTGAGTTGTCCGCCGGGTTGCGGTCCTTCGATAACGATCGGTTCAAGTTGTGCGCGCGAAGCATAGATCGCAGCGGTCAAACCCGCCGGACCGGAACCGAGAATGACGACTTTGCGTGCGATTTCCGTAGTTGACATAAAAATTTACGTTTACTCCTTAAAATAAATGTGCCTTTATTTTCAATTTTATAGTATAACTATCTTATAAACTGCTAGTCGAATGAAACCGACGAAAGTTATATTTTGTTTAATTGTATAAACTGAGAGTTTTATTCCGTGCTTTACAAAAAAACTCAAATTAGTTATACCTTTGAAAGACTTCGTGTTAAACTTTTGATATTTTAGTGACTTTCATTCGCAAAAAACCTAACATGTCAACGACGATACAGCCTCAATTTGAGGAAAAACGCTTTGCGCTTCGGATGGCTCTGCGCCTGCCGATTGTCGTTTCCGGTCGTGCCGAAGACGGCGCAGCTTGGAGCGAACCGACCGAAACCGACGATATTTCAACGCTCGGTGCGCTTTTTCAGCTTAATCAAAAGATCAATCAAGGCGACGTGCTTTATATTCGTTCGCATCGTCCCGATGGCGTTCCGGTTGAAGTAAAAGCGCAGGTTATGAGAATCGCGCCTGCAAATTACGGAACTTCGCGCGTCGGTGTTTCGATTACCGAACCGAAAGAAAGCTGGCTTCGTCTTTTCGTCGCGTGGGTTGCCGACGATAACGCGATGGACGGTCACGAAGAATAACTCTCAGCCAGCCTTTTTCCGCTTTGTATTTTATTTTAATTTTAAAAGCATAAATATTGCTTGACTTGCCGTTTTTATTGCCGATAATAAAATTTAACTGTTCATATTCAAAACATCGGTTTTATTGGTTTTCAAAAGAATTATCGATTCTGAAAGTTCGGAAACTATTGTGCGTTTAAACAAGGAAGGGCGTTTTGAACAAGGGTTTAGAAAATTCCAAAAACGTAAATTATTCGGTGCTCGAGCCAAAACTTTCATCATTTTGGATACGTCTGGCTGCCGGTGTAACGGCGGTTGCTGTTGCGGCAATTTCACGAATAATTCTAACACCGCTGCTCGGAACGCGTGTTCCTTACGCCACTTTTTACGCTGCTATTATCTTTGCATCGCTTTTCGGCGGTTATGTTGTCGGGATAATTACCCTTATACTTTCCTCGATTTTAGTCGTTTTTTGGATTAATCCGCTTTTTTCCGGCGACGATTTAAGCCACGTCGAATTTACCGGACTTTTACTGTTTATTACGGTCAGCGCATTTATTATTTGGCTCGGTGAACGCGCAAAACGCGCAAATGATGCCGCACTGATCGCAAGTCAGAAAAATACCATCATTCTCGAAAGTATTTCCGACGGTTTTTTGACCTTAAATCAAGATTGGGAATTTATTTACGTCAATTCGCAAGCGGAAAAGTATATGGAAAAAACGCGTGACGAATTGCTCGGACAAAATGTTTGGGAAATATTTCCGATGTCGGTCGGAAGTATTTTTGAAACCAGTTACCGTAAAGCCGTCGAAGAGAAAAAAGCGATCAGTTTTGAAGCCGTATCGACTTTTAGCAACCGCTGGCTCGAAGTAAATGTTTATCCTTCCGCCGAAGGACTTTCGGTTTATTTTCGCGACATTTCCGAACGCAAAATTGCCGAAAGAGAAAAAGAAGAACTGCTCGAAAAAGAAAAACAGGCACGCATCGAAGCCGAAACCGCAAATCGTTTTAAGGACGAGTTTTTAGCGACGGTTTCACACGAACTTCGCACGCCTTTGAACGCGATCTTGGGTTGGGCAAAAATTGCCGAAACGACGAAACTCGAAGGCGAAAAAGCGGAACGTGCGCTCGAGATAATCAGCCGCAATGCCGTTCGTCAAAAGCAGATAATCGACGATTTGCTCGATGTTTCGAGAATTATCACGGGAAAAATCCGTCTGAATTTGCAAACAGTTGATCTTGTTTCGATTTTGAAAGATTCGATCGAAACTTTCGTTCCGGCGGTCGAAGCGAAAAAGATAAAATTTTTGACCGAATTCGACGAAGAAAAGATTTTTATTCCCGGCGACAGCGACAGACTCAATCAGATTTTTTGGAATTTGATCTCGAACGCCGTAAAATTTACGCCGAACGGCGGACAAATTACCGTCAAAACCGCCAAGGAAAATAACAGCGTCAAAATTACCGTAAAAGATACGGGCGAAGGCATTTCCGGCGAATTTTTACCCTTTGTTTTCGAGCGTTTTCGTCAACAGGACGGCGGCACGAATCGGCGTTTCGGCGGCTTGGGATTAGGGCTTGCGATCGTCCGCAATCTTTCGGAAATTCACGGCGGAAAGGTTTATGTCGAAAGCGAAGGAAAAAACGAAGGCTCGACATTTACCGTCGAATTTCCGTTACCTGCAAAGCTCGTAAAAAACGATTCTTCGGAAAAAGCCAGCGAAAATACTGTCGGAAATTCTGCAAACACTCTGTCGGGCGTTAATATTTTGATCGTTGAAGACGAAAAAGACGCTGCCGATCTGGTGAAATTTATTCTCGACAGTTCGGGAGCGAAAACCGATTCGGCACTTTCGGTCGAAGAAGCCTTTCAGAAATTAGAAAAAAACATTCCCGATTTGATCATCAGCGACATCGGATTGCCGATTCAAGACGGCTACGCTTTGATCAGACAAGTCAGAAAAAACCATCCCGAATTGCCCGCCATTGCCGTAACCGCTTACAATGCCCAAGCAGACCGTGACCGTGCGATTGCCGAAGGTTTCAACAAACATCTAGGAAAACCTTTGGAAGCCGAAGAATTAATCAAAACAATCGAAAATCTCTTAAATCGAAAGAATTAGCTTATTTTGCGTTCGCTTTTTCAGTCTTTGCAGGCGACCATTTCGTCAGAAATTCAGTGAATTTTTCTTTATTGTAAGATTTCTTTTCTTCGAGCAAAGAAGTGTCCTGCGAATGCAAAAGCGTTCCGTCTTTTTCCAGCACGAAAAG
>DAITPE010000491.1:0-4596 GCA_036833775.1 Pyrinomonadaceae bacterium
AACCAATTGCAGGAAAAAATAATTTTTGAGTATCTTTGTGATGAAGTTGATCATTTTCTTTGCCTTCATAAACAAAAATATAAATAGTTGAGGTCGGATTCGCACTTGCTTTTACCAGCATATTATCCATTCTCATCAAATATTCATCACAGACATTATTTGAAAACTCATCAATTAATTGCGCTTCCTGTGAAAAAGCACAAATAGAACCCAAGAGCAAAAAACACAAGCCTAAAATTGTTTTTTTCATAAAAATTTAGCCGCGAATTTCCACGAAATAACACGAAACAAATTAAAATTATTCGTGACTTTTCGTGCTATTTCGTGGCTAATAATAAAAATTAAACTACCAAACCCAATCGGCGATGAAAACATTTGTGTCACCGGTTTTGGCGGAATTTCTGTTTGACGCGAAGACGAGTTTTTTGCCGTCGGGCGAAAACATCGGGAAACCGTCGAACGATTCGTTAAAAGTGACTCTTTCCAAACCCGTGCCGTCAACATTTATCAGCGCGAGATCGAAATTTCTTTTGCGCGAATCTTCGGCGAAATAATTTGTGCAGAAAATGATTTTTTTGCCGTCGGGCGTGAAAAACGGTGCGAACGATGCCGCGCCGAGCTTTGTGACTTGGCGTTTGTTCGAGCCGTCGGCGTTCATTACCCAAACTTCAAAATTGTTCGGTTCGATCAAATCTTCGCTCAAACGCAGTTTATAACGCGCGATTTCGGCTTCGGTTTTCGGGTGATACGAGCGGTAAACGATCTGTTTGCCGTCGGGCGAGAAAAACGCGCCGCCGTCGTAGCCGAGTTCGTTGGTCAGGCGTTTGACGTTCTTTCCGTCGATGTCCATCGAATACAAATCCAAATCGCCGTCGCGCGTCGAGGTAAAAATTATTTTCTTGCCGTCGCGCGAAACGGTCGCTTCCGCATCGTAACCTTTCGTCGTCGTCAAAGGTTTGATATTTTTGCCGTTCGCGTCGGAAACGTAAATGTCGTAACCGGGATAAATTCCCCAAACGTAGCCTTTCGAATAATCGGGATTCGGCGGACATTCTTTTTTGTCTTTGTAGGTCGAAGCGTAAAGCACTTTTTTGCCGCCCTTAAGGAAATACGAACAAGTCGTGCGACCTTCGCCATTTGAAACCATTTTCAAACCCGAACCGTCGATATTCATCGTAAAAATCTGGTCGCATTGCAGATTGTCGCGTTTCGATTGAAACGAAAGTTTTTTGCCGTCGGACGAAAAATAAGCTTCGGCATTTTCGCCGCCGAAAGTTAATTGCTTGATGTTTTTCAAATGCTTTTCGCCTTCGACGGCGAGGTTTTGCGCGTTTGAAACAGAAAATAAACTAAAAGTTAAAAGAAAAAAAGCGAAAAATTTCATAAGTTTAAAGGGATTTCGGAAATTGTGAACCAAGTATTTTCAACACTTAACTCGTTAAAAAATCGAAAGTTTGCCGAAAATAAATGTACTGAATTATTTTTACGCAAAACTTCCCGATTTAGATGCAGATTTTACCGTAAAACGCGGAAAATCTCATCCGCGCTTTTTTCAAATGCATCCAAAACCGCCGAAACAGCGAATTAAAGGGCGTATGACATTTGAAACGAACAAGGAAGTTTTGGATTGGTATGAACGCCAACCGCGCACGCTGACGGCGGAATTTATCAGTCGGATAAACTGGGCAGACGTAAAAAATTATGAATTGGACAAACGCTTCGTTCCCGTTTTGCTGTATATGCGCGATGTCGAAGCGTTGACCGACGTTTATTACAAGGAATTGCTGCGCACGCCGACGGGCAAAGACCCGATCATCAGCAAATTTATGGAACGCTGGAACGTCGAAGAAGTGACGCACGGCGAGCTTATCAATCGTTTTTTGAACGAAGCAGGAATTGAAACGAGCGAAAAATGGCAGGTACAGGTTAAAAAACAAGTTTCGCGTTTTTACACGATGAACACGTATCTTTTGACGACGCTCACGAACCTTATCGGCAAACAGTTTACGGCGACGCATATGACGTTCGGCGCGATTCACGAAATGTCCACCGGACAAGGTTATCGGCGTTTGATAAAAATGGCGGATCATCCGGTTTTGACGGAAATTTTAACGGGAATTATGCGTGAAGAATCGGCACACACAAGGTTTTATGCAAACGTCGCACAGCTTGAATTGAAGAAAAGTCCGTTTGCTCAAAAAGTCGCGCGTTTTGTCGTCAACAAATTCTGGTCGCCTGTCGGTCAGGGCGCAAAGCCTAAAAAACAAACGGATTACACGATCGCCACGCTTTTCGGCGGCACGGAAGGTTTGGATTGGATCGAACGCAACGTGACGCAAAAGATCAGAACATTTCCGGGTTTTGAAAATCTGACAAAGATCACCGACACGATCGCAAAAGCCGCAAACCGCAAATTTGCATAAAAATGTCTTTTTGTAATCGATGAAACGCCTTCATTGATCGATGAAAGTGTTTCATCGATCGATAATTTCAACTCATCGACCGATATTTTGTCTTCATCGACCGATATTTTGTCTTCATCGACCGATAATTCTCTTTCATCGGTCGATAATTCTCTTTCATCGGTCGATAATTCTTTTTCATCGATCGATGAAACACTTTCATCGATCGATAATTTCAATTCATCGATCAATGATTGCGATTCGCCGCTCTCAAAATCTCGAAAATTTACCGCCGCACGTAGATTTTGTAAGTGTAAACGATTTCCTTTTCGCCGCTCGGGATCGTCAGATTCCATTTGATGACCGAATTCGGATTGACGGCTTGCAGATTCAAACCTTCGCGCGAAATCTTGCCGTTGTCGCCTGCGGAAACGGCTTCACCGACGAAGTTGCGCGTCAAAACGATCTCGACGGGTTCTTTTTTGATGTTTTTGAGTTTTATCTTGCCTTCGACCGTCACGAGATCGAACGTGTAATCGCCGCCGCCGTAGCGCAAAGTCTTTTGTTCACGTGTTTTTTCTTCCAAAGTATGAGTTCCGATAACTTCGGTCGCGGGCGTGACGCGCAAAATATTTTCGCCGCCGACGGGCGTAAACGAAAGCATATCTTGTCCGAGCGGTTTCCATTCGCGGAACGAAAGCGCAGGCGCGGTCGTCCACGGCATTCCCGTCTGATTTTTGAGTTTTAACGCATACCAAACCTTGCTCGAAAGGTCTTGCATGAGCGGAATCGAATTCGTCGAATTCGAATATTCCAGATATTTACGCTGCGTTTCGGGCGCGTCGTTGAGCGTCCATTCAAAAACTTCGCTCGCCGGAACCGTCAGCGAAAAAAGCCGAAAGCTCGCGCGTTGTCCTTTTTTCAGGTTCACCTGATTCGCCTGATAAAGAAAAAGCTGTTCGGCGGAAAACGTGTTCGTTTTTTCTTCTTCGGAAACGGTCGGCGAAACTTCTCTCGAACTTGAATCGTCCGCGCCGTCTATTTGATAAGACTGCGACGCGAGCGCGTTTGAATAAGCATCGCGTCTGCCGCGATCCGAACCTGCGCGAAAATAGCTCGAAACGCCCGCAAACGCCGTGTTCATCGAAAGCGGCGACATTTGTTCCTGAAAAAGAAAATGCGGCACGCCGACCACGAAATAAACTTCCGAATTCGTCAGATCGGTCAATTCATTGATCATCGCCGCTTCGAGTTCGAGCTTGGCTTCCTTCACAGGCGTTCCTTTGAATTCGACACGATACGCAGGAATCCAACGAATTCCGCGTTCGAGCGCGGCAACGCCGAGATTTATCTTGTCGCCGTCCTTTGTGCCGTCAACCTTCAGCGCAAGCCGATTTTCCTTGCTCGATTTCGGCTTTTCCATCTTCGGCTGATTCAAAAATTCAATATTTCTGATCGAATTCACCGGAAAAAGCATCGTGCCCGTTTCGGTCTTCAAACTGATCACCAATTCCGGCTGCTGCTGATATTGATCGACAGGCACACGCGGCACGGCGAAATTTCGATTCGGACTGAGAATTTCGTAAGTTCCTTCGTAATATTTCGTCGTGTTATAAGTATCGGTAAAACGAATCCGCGCACCTTCGTTCGCCAGCAGAATTTCGCTGATGTTCGTCACGCGTTCGGTTTCGCGCTTTTCGCTTTCCGAAGCGAGCAGCGACATAACTTTGACGTTCGGCGAAGTCGAATATCCCCAAACCGTTCCCAAAACACCGACGGGCAAATTCGTCGTGTAAGCCCAACCGTCGGAAGTTTGCGTTTCGCCTTCGCGATACGTAAAAGCGTAACCATTCTTAAAAACCGCGACGCGTTTCACTTCGGGCGAAAACAACGTCTGTGCAAACAGCGAATTCGCCGAAACGCACAAAAAAAGCACAATGGCGGAAAGTTTTTTCATATTTTTTCTCCAATTTAGACAATCTTTGAACGAAAGGATGCGGCGAAATTGCAGAATAGTTGCATTTACGGCAATTAATTTTTTCCTCGCTTTTTTGAACGCGGATTCGGCTAATCGAACGGATTTAACGGAAAATTCATAAAAAATATCTGCACTAATCTGCCCGATCTGCCCAATCCGCGTTCAAAATGTTGTTTGAATTTACGGATTAACACAGCTTTTAAAGTTTTCGGTAAC
>DAITPE010000492.1:0-4576 GCA_036833775.1 Pyrinomonadaceae bacterium
CTAACATTTTTCAGCCCTTGCTTGACAGGCGGGCTACTGACACATCTGTTAATAATTTTGTCCACTTACTTATTTTTATAAAAGATCGGTTCAATCCGCCCGATTCGTCCGATCCGCGTTCAAAAAAATCGTTTATTGATGCTAATTCCACGCCGAAAAACGCATTTCGTTTTCGCTCAAAAAACAGGCTTTGTCGAACAGCGACAGGTCGAGCGGATTCGGCAGGCGGACATCTTCGAGCGTCGGGCAAACGCCGTCCGTCGAAACACTTGAGCGGTCGATTTGCGAGAGGAAAACCATAATCAATCCGCGTTCGGCGGCAAACGATTTTAGTGCGCCGAGCTGCGCCGACAATTCGGGATTTTCGCTTTTTCGGTCTAAAAGTTGTAAATAATCGACCACGACCACCGTTCCCGCAGGTGTTTCCGCCAGCTCCGCCATGATGTATGCGGCATCGATGCGGTCGGAAGCGTCGAATTTAAAAACATTCCCGAAATCCGCCGCGTCCGCGCCGATAGTTTCAAACAGCGCAAACACCTCGTCAGCCGAATAAACGAGCGTAAAAAACGCCCCGTTGCGCCCCGACCTCATCGCTTCAACCGCAAGCCCAAGCCCCAACTGCGTTTTCCCCAACCTCGGTCGCGCCCCCAAGATCATCAAATCCCCGTCCGCCAAACGAGCAAACAAAGAACTTGCTTCGTCCGTCAAATTATTCATCCGTTTTTGCGTATTTGCCGTCATATTTTATTTTCTCCTTAAATGGTAGTAATCGTGAATGCCCGACGAATTTTTAGTAGAATTTCGCAGTTTCGCCGGACGGAAGTAGAGTTCTAAATATAGCATCAAAGTTAATTTTTAACTTATATCTCGAAACGATTTTAATTCAAAAAAATGAGCGTGTGACGTGCTTCTAAAGTCGGAGCGCAGGCATCTCTGCCTGCCTGCCGTTCAAGGCTTTGCGCCGAACGGCGTTGCGTTTGGCAATTCAAACTTTAAAGTAACCATCGAAACGTGAGCGTTCTTGCGCTTCGCGCGTAAACGCTCACGGCAGGCAGGGATGCCTGCGCTCCGACTTTCAGCCAAATTTATTTTCTAAACTACATTTTAAAATATTAAAAACATGAATAAAATTTTGATAATTTAACGATTATCATTGAGTTTTCACAACTTGGTTGTTTCTGATTAAGAAAGTGATGTCATCCACAACAAATGCGCCAAATGAATTTTTTGCTCGTATTCTTACCGTAGTAGTCCAATAAGGTTCTTTACCGATATAAATTTTAGAAACATTTGTCCAACCCAAATATTCGGAACTGTCGTAATCTTTTAATGTCAATTTTAAATAATTTTGGGCAGGTGCAACATTGCCATCCCAACTACTATTTTGCGGTTTTGGTCCGAGAACAACGATTTCAGCCGCGATAACCGACGATTTATCAATTAATTGTTTGAGAAGTGCTTGAGCTTCTTTATATTCTTTGGCATTTTTTGGAATTTCACGAAGCGGTTTCATCACTTCATCAAATGGTTTTACATCGGCGGTCGTAAACTCGCTTGAAGATTGTGTAGGCATTTTCAAAAGCGGTTGTGATTTAGCTTTGATTTCAGCAAATGTCATTGGCGGTGTCGGAGTTGTTTGGATATTTGCATTTGACTCAGAATTTGTATTGGAAACAAAGGACGAAGAATTTGAATTCGGTTTTGTTTTATCGAGCATTAATCCAAAAATGGCACAAAAGCCGATCAAGCCTAATGCTATCCAAAGACCGAGAAGCGAGTTTTTCTTTTTGGGCAAAGGCGGAACAGCTTGGCGTTGCGGATGCGGCTGATTAAATTGCAGACCGCATCGCTGACAAAAGTTAGCACCAACCATATTCGGAGTGGCACATCTGGGACATTTAATAAATTGTGATGACATAGGAATCTTCTTTTTTTTGATAATTACTGCTAACAAAAGATCATTGAAGTCTTTTCCGATAATAGTTTACTTATTTGTTAATTATTTTTTTTGCCAATACTTTGCCTGTTTCTGAATCGAAGAACCAAATTTGTAGAATTTTACCTAAAAAAGATGTTTTCATTGTGAATGATTCAAAAGGTGAAAAGTAAGTAGCTTTCGTGCTTGATGATTCTGCGGAAATATAGGGTGACTCTAATTCAAAAACTATTAAAGTTATAATACTGTCTTTGATACGTCGTGCGTTAGGAATGTCTAAGTTAAAGGAATGTTCAAAAACAGGATTATCTGATGTTCCTGTCATTTCCAAATTATAGATTGAACTTGATGTTTTCGTGACAGTTGTTGTTGCGCCAAAAGCATTGCTGGCATCGTATTTCGTTGTGGTTGTTTTCGAGTCTAAAACTACACCTATTTTATTTTCAAGATGTGTAAAAGCTGTTTTCGTATGCAGAAGACTTTTATCAGCATCATAATTTGATAATTGGTAATTGAGCGCGACAACAATTTTTTTATCAGGTTCTTTTTGATTCTTTTTGAATTCAGCAAGACGTTTTTCAAAATCAGCGGTCGTTTCAAATTCATCCTTAGTAGGTTCAGATGAAATATTTTGAAGCAGACCGATAATCTTATAAATCTCAGGAACACTCTGACCTTTGAAGCCAATCGGAAGCTGTTCTAAATTATCGTTAAAAACGAAAGTTTCTATTTTTGTTTGTGTTTTTTGTGCAAACGCACAATTCACTAATAAAAATAATAAAGATAGTTCAATTACAGTCGAAATAAATAATTTACTCATATTTTACGGTTTGAAATTTTTCTTTTTATTTTCGATTTCTTCCTTTTCTTTGTTTATTGCATCCAGCACATAATTCTTTTTGGCAAGATCGAAAGAGTATGAGATTTCATTTGTAATTTTCAGAACTGCTAAATCAATTGTGAAATCTTTGCAGACGGCTCTTGCAGAACCGTATTTGTTAATTGACGAAATTGACCAAGCGGTTGGCGGAATATTCATTGCTTTTGAAACTTGTTCTTTGTATTCGTCAATAGATTCCCATTCAATATCCGGCTCGTAATCAATCCGAATACCGACCAAATTAAAATCAACGAAATGAACGTAAATCGATTTTACGTCTTGATAGCCTTCGGTTTTGTCGGAATCACGGATGAAAAGAATAGAACCTGATTGAACGTATTTTTGGTAAGAATCTTGAATTTGAAGTTTTGGAAATATTTTTTTGATTTCCGTTGCGTCCATTCCGATTTTAAGGTTTCTAATCGGCAATAAATTCGCCGCTTCGACATTACAGGTTGTCGTTGCAGGAATTGACACCGTTTTAACTTCAACCTTTGAAGGCGGAACGCCAAGTTTACGAGTTTCAATCGGTTTTAATTGTGGTTTCTTCTGCGTGTAAACAGAATGAGCAAAAAATAGTAAAAGTAATGGAAGTATGATTTTCATATAAAACGATAAAACGACCATAAGCGCAAAGAAACGAAAATACAGAAAAAATATTTTCTGCTAATCTCACCTCGTTTTCGGCATTTCCCCAAATGCCTTTTTTGCTGCTTATGATCGTCGGTTTTTTGTAAATTAAAAAGTTGTTACGAATTTAGCGTTTTTCTGAAATGATTGCAAATAAATTTTCGGTAAATAGATTCTTTTGATCGATGCACCCTTGCTGACGCGCGGGTTTCCGCCTTTTGGAAAAACCGCATTACCCGCCCGCTACCGCAGGCGGTTCTGACCTGTTAAAAAAAGTCTTGTAAAAATTTCGGAAAAGGGTTATAAAATTTAGCACACCGCACGGGATCATTTGAAATCTCTCATTGGTCTGACTGTTTGCGGTTTTTTCCATCAAAATAAGTGAGGTTTAGTTTTTTATGAGTGACAGAAAGAGAAATATTCTCGAAACTTGTGTGAAGATCGGTTATTTCGGCGAAGCGAATCCTGAACTGAAAACCGAAGTGCCTTATTCGGTCGAACTTTTTCTTGCAAATCAAAATAATATCGACAGATTGAATCAAGCCGGGATCACGCTCGTTTCCGCGAAAGGTGCGGGAATCAGCGGGACGCGGAGCAAGGTGGCGCGCGCCGAAGACATCGAGGCGGATTTGCGAATGGTTGCGAAAACGGGAAGGTTGATCGAAGAGAAAGACCCGACGTTTAAGAATACGTTCGTATTGCCGCGCGGACGTTTGAATTATGACGAGATAATTCAATATACCGAAGCCTTTTTGCGCGATGCGCCCGCAAATCAGGAGCGGTTCGATAAATATGCTTTGAAGGATACGTTTTTCACGGCGTTGACGGCAAAGCTGGCTGGTTTTCGAGAGGTCGCGCATGATCAGGCGGACGGCAAACGCACGGGCGTGGGCGCAAATGCCGAACAGGAAGCCGCGCTCAAAGCCGCGCTCGATACGCGCAAGGAACTAGACCGCGCCATGAAAAATCATTTCCGCAACGATCCCGAAAAACTCGCCGAATGGCAGACCGCCAGCCATATCCGCAAACCCGACGAAACGCCGACGGACGAAACACCGCCGGAGCAAGGGATAACTGATAACGGATAACGGATAGTGGATAACGGATAACGGATAACGGATAACGAAAAG
>DAITPE010000493.1:0-4575 GCA_036833775.1 Pyrinomonadaceae bacterium
ATGCGCGGCTCGCTTTCGGCAACTCCGAAAAATATATTGTCTTCAATAATTTGTGCGGTTTCCGTGGCGACCTTTTCGATTAAATTTTGCAGAGATTTTTCGAGTTCGGCAGGTTTTGAAGCAACGATCGCCGCACGATATTTTCCGCCGTCACGATTGCGCGACAGATGCGCCGCCAGATCGCTCAATTCGGCGAAGGAAATTTTTCCGGCAAAATGCACCAAATTTTTTAGTTTTTCCAATAAATCTGTGCGTGTTTGTCCGTTTAAGAAGAAAATTTCCGCGTCTTGCACCGTCGCGCAGATCGTTTTTTCTTTGTGCGACATTTTCGTGCGCGGAAATTCGCGCTGTCTTTCCAAAACGATATGCGTATTGATTCCGCCAAACCCCATCGAACTGACGGCGGCGCGTAAAGAAAGTTTTTTGTTCCAAATTTCGCCTTCTTTCAAAATGCGAAATGCTCCGCCGATTTCGGTGTGAGGCATTTCACAATTCGGCATCGGCGGGAGAATTTCGTTTTTCAAAGCCATCAAAGTTTTGATTAATCCGGCAACTCCGGCAGCCGCTTTCGTGTGTCCGATCAGCGGTTTTATCGAACTCAAAACGGCTTTTTCATCCGCATTTTGACGAATTCCTTTCAATGCTTTCAGTTCGGTCACATCACCGACCGTCGTTCCCGTTCCGTGTCCTTCAAAATACGCGATGCTTTCAGGATCGAGTTCGGCGCGGCGGTAAGCCCTTTTCATTGCAAGCATTTGACCTTCGGCGGTCGGTCGCGTGATGCCGCCGCTTCCGTCCGAAGAAATTCCCCAACCTTTGATGACAGCGTAGATTTTTCTGCCTTCACGAAGCGCGTCTTTTTCACGCATCAGCAAAACGAATCCGCAGCCTTCGCCGGGAAAAAATCCATTGGAACGCGCATCGTAAACGCGCATTTCTTCCGCTGCCAATGCGCCTGTTTTGGCAAATCCGACCAACTCGAAAGGATCGAGACTCAGATCAACTCCGCCCGCCAAAGCAACGTCCAAATCGCCCGTAACTAAAGCCGAACAAGCATTTGAAACTGCCAAAAGCGATGAAGAACACGCGCCGTCGATCGAAAAACCGCCGCCTTTTAAGTCAAAATAATTGCAAATTCTGCCCGCGATCGTATTCGACAATCCGCCCGCCAAAGATTCTTCCGTGATCGGCGGAAACGGTTCTTTATAAACGTCTTCGAGTCTTGTCAAAACTTCGGGAATTTTGTCAACACAGGCGTTTTCCGCACGCAAAACCGCTTCGACCATTCGCCGCACGAACGGATAACGCAGACGCATCAATCCGGCGCGTGAAAATTCGCCCGTCAGCGTATTACCGAGAAAAACTCCCGTCGTTTCTTTCGGTAAATCGGCTGAAAAACCGCCGTCTTCAAACGCTTTCGCCGCCGTATCGAGCGCAAGCCAATGCGTCAGATCAGCCGATCGAAATGCGCTTCCCGAAATTTTGAACATTACGCGATCGAATTCAAAACCTTCGATGACCGCCGCATTTGTCGAATAGATCGCGTCGGGCGTGTTTTTGTCAGCCGAAAAATAATCTTCCAAACGAAGTCTTTCGGCAGGCATTCGGCGAAAAGCGCGTCTTTGCG
Source organism: Pyrinomonadaceae bacterium (assembly GCA_036833775.1). GTDB lineage: Bacteria > Acidobacteriota > Blastocatellia > Pyrinomonadales > Pyrinomonadaceae > JAJQRF01. The sequence continues at coordinate 1,628 of DAITPE010000493.1, forward strand.
AAAGCACATTTTCCCAAAGTTCCGAAGGCGTTCGCGCATCGGGATATTGACAGGAAATTCCGACCACAGCTATTGACTCGACCATATTTAACCTCTGCAATAATTAGACTTTTCGGATCGTTCAAACTAATTCAAACAATCCGAATCAAACACCGAAAATCAAACCGGAGCGACTTCGACGCCGGAAACTTTACTCGTTTTTTCGACTTTTACACGATTTGCCAAATATGCTTCGGCATAGAGAATCGCACCGCGAACGATGCAATTTATCGTCAGCGCGAAAAACAATCCGAAAACGATGTGCGAAACCATCAGCAAACCGTAAAACATTGCGTTTGCAAAACCGAAAATGATTTGTCCGCTCGTGCTTTCGGGCGTTGTCGCCGGATCGGTGACCATATAAAAGGTGTAAAGAATAAACGCCACGCCCGTCATCGGCATCAATGCGGCGGTCAGTTGCGCGTCGAAAATAAAATGTCGGGCAAAAGCCTGAAGCGCAAAACCGATCAGCCACGCCGCAATCAAAGGCAGACGTTTGGTAAAAAGAAAGTTCAAGATCGTGCCGCTGCAAATAATGATTGCGGGAAGAATCCAATCGCCGTAACGATCAAGATTTTCCGCAAATTGATACGGCGGCGAAATTCCGACCCAGCTAAATAACAGCAAAGTCACGGTGATTCCGAAATTTGAAGGATTTAGAAAATGTCTGCGACCTTTTCCGACGGAAATTTGAAAAAGATATTTGGAAGAAATCGCAACCGCAGTCGCAAAACAGACGACCCAAAGCCGATCGTTTGCATACGTCAGCATCGAAACGGCTAAAGCGGTAATGTGTCCCGGAAGTAGAAAATCTATAAAATTCATCAATTTTCCGCTGAATTTATACGGACGATTCGCCATTTTTGCACCAATCAGTTCGAGAAAAACCTCCAAACTGTAAGCCGTCGCCAAAGCAACGAGCGGCTGTGCATACGATTGCTCGAAACCGAAAAAGAAATGTCCGAGAATGTTAAGAACCGTGATCGCAATACTGAACCGCCGCAACCCGCCGATTCGCCGCCGAAAAGCATCATCCATTTGTTTGTTGATCTCTAATTTAGTGTTTTCCATCTTTTTCTCCTCAAACTTTTCCGAGTAAGATCGTGTGCCAACCCGATTTCAAACTAAATTCCTGTTCACGAATTTGTCCTTTTTCATCGCGCCAACGTACCAAAACTGAAAGATTTGCGTCGTTTGCCAATTTTCCCAAACCGAACTGAACGTCGGAGCTTCTGCGTCCGGCGTGACCGTTTCCGCCGTCAATGAAACTTACAGACGATTGTCCGTTCGGCATTTTCACCGAAACTTCCGCGCCGATCGCCGGACGGCTCAGATTTGAATTTGCGATCGGCAAACGAAGCCGCAAACCCAGAAAATTATTCGATTCCTGCGCTTGATTGAGATAGAAAAACGAAGAATCCCATTGATTTGCAATCGCAAAATCGAGTTTTCCGTCGCCGTTTACATCAGCCGTGGAAATGCCGCGCGTAATTTGCGACCGATTTATTTTCAATTCGCCGGAAATGTCGTAAAAACGCCCGTCTTTCGCACGAACGTAAAACGGATTATGGTCGTGTCCGCTCAGATCGTCTCCCGATTCGAGCCGATGCCAATTTTGCGGATTGCTCAAAAGCTGATCGTTGCCCATCGCCACTTCGTGAAGTTCTGCCCAACGATTCGTTTCGCCTTTCAAAAAACCGACCGCTTGCACGATTTCGTTTTCACCGTCGTTGTTGAAATCGGCGATCTTCGCGTCCCAGCCCCAACTGCTTCTCGAAACGCCGAATTCTTCGCCGTGATCTTTAAATGGCGCAATTCCCTGTTTTAATTGTTCGGGATTTTCATCGCTCAAAAAAAGTAAATGACTTTCTTCGAGCGCGTAATCGTCGGCAATATTACTCACGAAAAAGTCGAATTTTCCGTCGTGATTCAAATCGGCAAAATCAACGCCCATTCCTTTGAAGCTGTCGCGCCCGACAATTTTGGAATTTGGCGTGGTCAAACCTTTTTTGCCGACAACCGGCGAAAAGCGAATTTCTCCGATTTTCGAGCGATTGTATAAAAGCCGATCGGTGCCGAAATCGTTGGCGAAATAAAGTTCGGGAAGCAGATCGCCATCAAGGTCACAAGCCGCCAAAGCCAATGTCCAGCCGTGCATCAGATCGCGTTTTTCTTCGTCGGTTGCCGCCTCGATGTAATCTTCAACAACTTCGTAATTCACTGAATCTTTTGCCGCATTTGTCCAACGCAAAATTCGGCTTTTTCCGCCGTTTAAAGCGCGGCTCATCGAATGCTGCATCGATTGGCGAACGGTCGTATTAACGTCTAAAATCTCCGCGCCGTCTTGAAAATAATTGCCGATAACGATGTCTAAATGACTATCGCCGTCGAGATCGGCAACGGTTGCCGCGCCCGAAAACCAACGCTCATTTGTTGGAACGATTTCTTTTGCGATATAGTTGTCGGCTGAAAGATTCGCTGTTTTAGCGAGAAAAATTATCGGCGTTCGCCCCCAAAAATAAACGAGAATATCCGTTAAACCGTCTTCGTTATAATCATTCGGAACGCACCCCGTCGGTGCCATCGTTTTACGGTCGAAAAGATTTCCCGCGTCGAGCGTAAAAGGTTTGTATCGTTCGCCCGTCGTCGGCGCTGGGGCGATCATCACATTGTCGGTGCGCGGATCGATCTTGCAAACGTCGTTCGGCAAACCGTCGTTGTCCAGATCATTGAGCGCAACACCTGCGCCGACCGAAGAAATCCATCCCGCAATATGTTTCAAGCTCGGCGCAACTTCTCTGATTGTTTTAGTTAGCGGAACATTTTCTTCCGCTAAGATAAATTGTTGAAACTTGAATTGTCCGGCTAACTCGTTTCTTTCTGCCGTCGAAATCGTTGGTTGACGCGAC
>DAITPE010000494.1:0-4531 GCA_036833775.1 Pyrinomonadaceae bacterium
ATATGGAAGCGATAATCGCTTTGAAACCGCAGATCGTTTTTGTTTCGACCGCCTCGCAGATCGAAACTTTTACGAAACAGCTCGAAGCGCAAAACATCACGGTTTTCGTGATGAATCCGAAATCGCTCAACGACGTTCTGACGAATCTTCAACAGTTCGGCGACATTTTCGGAACGACGGGAACGACGGGCGAAAAACTCAATATTTTACAGGCGCGGATTCTCGAAATCGAAGAAAACGTGCAGGATAAACCGAAAGTTAAAACCTTTGTGCAGATTTCCAAAGAACCGCTTTTTACGGTCGGAAAAGATTCGTTTTTGACCGAAATCATCGAACGCGCGGGCGGCGTTTCGGTCACGAAAGACGTGGCGACGGCGTATCCGAAATTGAGCAAGGAAACCGCGCTTGCCTTAAATCCCGACGTTTTGATTCTTTCCGAAAGTCCCGATAATACCGAACCGAACGAAGTTTTCAAGAATTCAAACGCGGTCAAAAAAGGCAAGGTTTACAAAATAAACGCCGATCTTCTTTCGCGTCCGTCGCCGCGTTTAATTGACGGTTTGGAACAGCTTGCGGAAGTTTTGCATAAATAAAATGACAGTCCAAAGTCCAAAGTCCAAAGTCCAAAGTCTTCGTTTCGGCGCAGTTCTTTTAGTTGCTTTGGGCGCGGCTTTGGCGATTGCGGTTTTTTTCGGCAGTGAAAAACTCTCGTTCTTTGAATTGACCGAAGCGCAGACGACGATTCTTTTCGATATTCGTCTGCCGCGTGTTTTGCTCGGCGCGTGTGTCGGCGCGAGTTTGGCGGTTGCGGGTGCGAGTTTGCAATCTTTATTGCGAAATCCTTTGGCTGAACCTTACTTGCTCGGTGTGTCGAACGGCGCGGCTTTGGGAACGATGCTGGCGTTTGTTTTCTTTGCTCAAATTGAATTTGCGCGTCCGGTTTTTGCGGTTTTAGGCGCGGGTTTTGCGACGTTTGCGGTTTATCAAATGGCGCGTTCGCGGACGGGAATGAACGTCGAAAGATTAGTTTTGTCGGGCGTGATCGTGACGACCTTTCTTTCTTCCGTGATTGTTTTGCTGACATCTTTGCTCGATGCGGCAAAGCTCAGAAGTTTTACTTTCTGGCTGCTCGGTGATCTTTCGCAGGCGACGAAAGGCGGATTTTACCTGACATTTGTTTGCGTGATTTTGGGAACGATTTTGCTGAGTTCGCAGGCGCGTGCGCTTAATTTAATGATGATCGGCGAGCGCGACGCGTTCGATTTCGGCGTTGAGGTCGGCAAAGTCCGTTTGATAGTTTTTGCGACTGCGTCCGCGCTCGTCGGCATTTCGGTCGCGGCAAGCGGTTCGGTCGGCTACGTCGGTTTGATCGTTCCGCATCTGATTCGTTTGACGATCGGCAGCGATAATCGGCTCGTGATTCCGTTTTCGGCAATGTCGGGCGCGATTTTTGTCGTGCTGGCAGACACGGTTGCGCGTGTTGCGATCGCTCCGCGCGAACTGCCCGTCGGTGCGATAACCGCGCTGATCGGTGCGCCGATGTTTATTTATTTGCTTCGCAAAGGTTAGTTGAATTTGAAAATCGAACGGAAAAAAAGAAAATTCATACGATTATTAAAAATAATCGTGCAAATATCTTTTTCCGTCACGCGATTCTTTAAAAGAATCATACGATTATATTTTTCCGTCGCACGACTATTTAAAATAATCACACGATTATATTTTTCCGTCGGACGATTATTTAAAATAATCGCACGATTATATTTTCCAGTCAGACGATTATTTTTTTCCGTCGCGTGATTATTTTTTTCCGTAAGCCCTAAAAATGATTGAAACAAACGTAAAACAAATCGAATTATTCATTTGAAATATTCGTTTGGTTCGCGGCAAAAATAAATGCTGAAAGTTCAAAACATTTCGATAAATTACGAAGCGCAAACGGTCGTGCGCGATGTTTCGCTTGCGCTCGAAAAATCGAAAATTATTGCGCTTTTGGGTGCGAACGGCGCGGGAAAAACTTCGCTGTTGAAGGCTTTGAACGGAAGTTTGCCGGTCGCAAAAGGCGAAATTTTATTGAACGATAAACCCTTGAACGAATATTCGCGCCGCGAGATCGCGCAGAAAATCGCCGTTATCGCGCAGGAAACGGAAACGAAATTTCCCGTCTCCGTTCTCGAATTCGTTCTCGCGGGAAGATTTTCGCACGGAACGGCATTCGGTTGGGAAACTGAAAAAGATTTGCAGGTTGCGCTCGAATGTTTGGAAATGTGCGACCTTGAAAATTACGATGTGCGTCAAATGAACCGACTTTCGGGCGGCGAACGTCAGCGCGTCGTGTTGGCAAGAGCTTTGGCAACGCAGGCGCAAATTTTGCTTCTTGATGAGCCGACCAACAATCTCGATTTGGCGCATCAGGCGATGATGCTGAAATTGGTGAGCGAACGCTGTAAAAACTGTCATTCGTCCGCCGTCATCATCACGCACGATCTGAATTTGGCTTCGGAATTTGCCGACGAAATAATTTTGCTCAAAGACGGCGAAATCATCGCCAAAGGCAAAGCCGAAAAAGTTTTGACCGAAGAAAATATCAAGGAAGTTTTCAACGTCAATGTTCTGCTGGATGAAAATCCGCTAAACGGAAAACGCCGAGTGACGGCGATTTATTGATAAGCGTTAGTCGTTAGTTGTTCGTGGTTCGTTGCAAAAACTCGATCAGCAACGAACCACGAACAACTAACCACGAACAAATTTAAGGCAAACGCGCACAAAGGAAGTCCGTTGAAATTACGGCACTGCCCACGCAACAGTGAATCGATTTGGGATTTGTGATCGCGGATTTGGGATTGAAAAATAAATCCGAAATCCGAAATCCCAATTCCCAAATCGCGAAGTCTGGAACTTTGCGCCGTTTGTTGAGGCATTTAACCCGCTTTCCGCGCTGGGCGGAAACAGGAGAAATAATGAACATATATAAAGGAATAAAAATATTAAGTTTAATTTGCTTTTTAGCAATCGGCATCTTCGCGCAAACGGGCGCAACAATTTCTGGAAAAATTACAAAAGACAATAAACCTTTAGTAGAAACGCTTGTCTTACAGCAAAATAATTTCGAGATAAAACGAACAACTTCGGATGAAAATGGAAACTTTAAATTTGAAAATTTAACGGACGGAAAGTATCGAATCGTTGTTTTTAATACCGGAACAATTCATTCGGGAAATGAACCAAGAGAATTAACGATCACAAATTCGCAATCTGTTACCGTAGATTTTGTTTTTTCATCACCTTATTCTCAAGCAACATCCTCAGAAATAAAAGAAACAGTCACGATCTCAGCAGATTCCAAACAAACGCTCGAAGAAGTTTCCAAAACCGTCAACATTATCAGCGGACAGGAAATGCGCGACCGTGCGGATTTTGCGTTGGTTGAAAGTTTACGCACGATTCCGGGCTTTCGAGTCCAACAATTAGGCGGATTCGGCAGAACGGCTTCGATCAAAACTCGCGGACTTCGCAATCAAGACACGGCGATTTTGATTGACGGCGTTCGTTTCCGCGACGCTTCTTCGATCACGGGTGATGCTTCGGCGTTTCTTTCGGATTTCACATTAACAAGCGTGAGTAAAGTTGAAGTTTTGCGCGGTTCGGGAAGTTCGCTTTACGGAACGAACGCGATCGGCGGCACGATCGATTTTCAAACGCCGAAACCCGAAAGCGGCTGGCACGGACAGTTCGGCGGCGCGTTCGGCGGCTTGGGACTTTCGCGTTTTCGCGGCAATACTTCTTACGGCAACAGTAAATTCGGCTTTAACGTCGGCGCATCGCGCACCGATTACCGCAAAGGAATCGACGGCGACGACGACGCGGAAAACACAAACTTTCAATCGCGCATCGAATACAATCCGTTTGAAAATACGAATATTTCCGCAAGATTCTTCGTGTCCGACGCTTCGGTTAATTTGAATTCAAGCCCCGACACTTTCGGCGCATCACCGACGACAAACGCGCAAATTATTAACGCAATTCCAAACGTAAATTTCGTTGCAGACGCAAACGATCCCGACAGCGTTCAGGATTCAAATTTCTTCAGCGGGCAAATCGCTTTAACACAAATCATCAACAGCAAATTAGTTTTCCGCGCATTGTATTCCGGCTTGAGAACCGAGCGCAAAAATAGAAACGACGTGCTTGGCGTTGGATTTCAAAGCCCTTCGTCGTCGCTTTTCGACGGCACGATTCACACGGCGAACGCTAACTTTAACTTTACACCGAATCGTTTCAACGAAATCACGTTCGGCTACGAATTCGAGCAGGAAAATTACGGTAACGAAGGCTTTACGCCGAGCGGAACGCAAGACTTTTTCACCCGCGTGAAACAATCGAGCAACACATTTTACGCGCAGGATTTGGTCAGTGCATTTGACGGCAGATTACAGCTTGCAGGCGGTTTCCGCGCACAGGTTTTCAATTTAAAAACGCCGAATTTCAGCCTTAATAACGCACCTTATTCAAACTTAACGCTCGAAAATCC
>DAITPE010000495.1:0-4518 GCA_036833775.1 Pyrinomonadaceae bacterium
AACGATTTTTATTTGACGAACAGCGGCGAAAATTCGCAAAACGCGCTTTATCGAAACAATAAGGACGGAAGTTTTACCGATGTTGCGAAGGATTTGGGCGTTGCGGACGTGAATAAACCCGAAACGGGCGTTTCGATGGGCGCGGTTTGGGGCGATTTCGACAATGACGGGTTTGAGGATTTGCTCGTTTATAAATGGGGCAAAACCGAACTTTTCAAAAATAACGAAGGCAAAAATTTTACGAGGGTTGAAAATACGAATTTCCCGAATTGGGCGAATATCAACACCGCAGTTTGGTTCGATTACGACCGCGACGGTCTGCTCGATGTCGCTTTCGGCGGCTATTTTCGGGAAGATTTGAATTTGTGGAATTTGCAGGATTCGCGCATTATGCCCGAAAGTTTTGAATACGCGAAAAACGGCGGTCGCAAATACGTTTTCAAGAATTTGGGCGGCGGAAAGTTTGAAGAAGTTTCCGAAAAACTCGGCATCAAATCGAATCGTTGGTCGCTCGCGTTCGGCGCGGCGGATTTGAACGACGACGGTTTTGCCGATCTTTTTATCGCCAACGATTACGGCGTTTCAGAATTGTTTTTCAACAGCAGAGGCGAAAGATTTGTCGATGTCGGCGAAAACAGCGGTGTCGGTTTCGCCCCGAAAAGCGGAATGGGCGCGAGCTTCGGCGATGTTTTGAATCAAGGCAAGCAAGCGATCTACGTTTCAAACATTTCCGAGGAAAGCATTCTTTTGCAAGGAAATAATCTTTGGATGCCGAAACCGAATACAAACGGAATGGATTTGAAATTTGAAAATCAGGCGAACAATTTCGGCGTTGAATTTGCGGGTTGGAGCTGGGGAACGCAGTTCGGCGATCTGAACAATGACGGCAATCTCGATCTTTTCGTGACGAACGGCTTTGTTTCCGCCGAAAAAGCGACGAATTATTGGTATGATTACTCAAAAATCACCGTCGGCAACAACGCGATCATCGGCGACGCGGCAAATTGGGGAAAGATAGAAAACAAAAGTCTGGCAGGATTTCAACAAAAGAAAGTCTGGCTCAATGACGGCGCGGGAAAATTTAACGATGTCGCGCTTTCGGTCGGCGTTTCGGAAACCTTCGACGGTCGCGCCGTGGCGTTTGCCGATCTTTGGAATCGCGGCGTTTTGGATGTCATCGTCGCGCATCAAAACGCGCCCGTTTTAATCTACAAAAATACGGTTTCGCCCGAAAATAATTGGATAGATTTAGAACTCGAAGGCGAAAGCTCAAACAGAAGCGCGATCGGTGCAAGCGTTAAAGTTTTTTGGAACGGAATGAATCAAATTCAGACGATTGACGGCGGAATCGGTTTTTGTTCGCAAAATCAAAGACGGCTTCATTTCGGTTTAGGCAAAAATGCAAAGCTCGAAAAGGTTGAAATTCGCTGGAGTTCGGGTAAAATACAAACTATCGAAAATCTCGAAGTCAACAAAGTTCATAAAATTAAGGAGTAAATTGCCGCGAAAAGGCGCAAAAATTTCAAAAAGTTTTCTGTGATTTTTTTCGGCTGTCAATAAAATATGAGCGCAAATGTTATCGAAATTGTTCCCGTTCCGCCGAAAGTCGAAGTCGAAAAGATTTTCGGCATCGACACGCGGTATATTATGCCCGCGCTGATTACCGTGATATTGCTCGTCGGACAACTTTCTTTCGGAATTCTGGAAAGCTATCCGCAAACGATCACCGCGATCGGTGTTTCGATATTGTTTGAAATCGCGCTTTCTTATTATATGTATGGAAAGTTTCCGCATCTGGCAAGCGCGTATATTTCGGGAATCAGCGTCGGGATTCTGACGCGTTCGCCCGAATTTTGGACTTTTGCGCTGTGCGCCGCGATTTCGATCACTTCAAAATATACGATTCGCGTCAAAGGCAGACATATCTGGAATCCGTCAAATTTTGCGATCTCGATGATGCTTTTGCTTGCGCCTTTCGCTTATTCGACGCTGAGCATTCAATGGGGAAACAATCTCTACGCGATGATGGTCATCTGGACGCTCGGTTCGATCATTATTTATCGTTTAGGACGTTTTCACATAACTTTTACATACGTTGCGTCGTTCATATTTTTCGCGTTTATCCGTAGTTTTATTACCGATCAGCCGTTTCGCGCCGAAGTCGCGCCGCTTACGGGACCGATGTATCAACTCTTTATTTTCTTTATGATTACCGATCCGCCGACAACGGTTCGTTCATCGAAAAAAGCGCAGGCTTTCGTTGCGTTTATGGTTGCTTTTGCGGAAATGATCTTTCGTTTGAGCGAAAATGTTCACGCGCCTTATTTTGCGCTTTTCACGGTCGGACCGATCGCGAATTTAGTCGATATTTGGTGGTCGTCGAGAAAGATGAAAATGAAACCGATTCAGGAAACAGTTACGGCTTGAAAATAAAAAAAGGCAGTTCTGAAAACTGCCTTTTTCGTTTTTAATTCTCTTTTTATTTATTGTTTTTCTATTTTGTAATCGACTTTTGAAGCCGTGTCGTCATTTTTCATCACGACATCAAAAGTAATTTTATTCCAAACCAAATTGCCGACTCTGACTTCGCCGAAACCTTTGACGGATTTCTGATCTTCGTTAATTTGTGTTGCTTCAAATGTGTCTATCGCAATCGTGATCTGGTCAGTTTTATAATCGCTGCTGATCTGTTTCATCAATTCTTTCATCAGAATTTCTTCGCCGCTCGAAGGCGCATATTCACTTTCGACAAAAACGTATTTCACGTCTTCAAATGAATTGTTCGATTTATTGAGTTTTGCTTCAAATTGAAGCGGAAGCTGTGTATTTTCTGTCGGTAAAATGCAAATCGCCTCGCCTTTGACCACGACTTCGCGCGTCGTTACCTGTGCTTCTTCGACCATCTTTATTTTTACGGTCAAATCATTTTCCGAAAGATCACTTTTTAACTTTTGCGATAAATCTTTCGTGATTGCCGAATAATCTTTGACCGCATAACTCGGCGTTGCAACATCTTTTTTATTTTTTTCAGACGAATTTGCAAACGCCGTTAAGTTGAAAGCTGAAACCAAAATTAAAGATAAATTAAATATTTTTCCGAATCTTTTCATAACCGTTCTCCCTGCAAACAGCTATTGCAACGCTTATGCCATTTATAGCTTTTCAAGCTTAAATGCTTATGTTATTTATGTTTAAGTTCGCATTAATTTATAAAAATATTCTATTGAAAATCGAGTCTGGAAAATTTGTATCATTGACAGACAGAAAAATGTCGTCTTTTTACACACGAGTTTGTTTCTTTTGGCAATTCGCACGAAAAATGCGAAAATTATTCTTTCGCAAAGCATTTTGAAAATTCACTTTTCAGACTTTCAATGCTTGCGCCCGAAACAAATCTTAAAATGTTCGAAATCGAAAAACTTTTCAGCGGCGACACGCGAACTGTCGCGCGTGCAATCACAAAAATAGAAAACGGAGCGAATGACGCAGCCGAAGTGATGAAAGCCGTTTTTCCAAAAACAGGAAACGCAATTGTCATCGGAATTACGGGCGCACCCGGCGCGGGAAAATCTTCGCTCGTCGATAAGCTCGCGCTTTACTATAAAAACAAAGGCGAACGCATCGGAATTATCGCCGTCGATCCGTCGAGTCCGTTTTCCGGCGGCGCGATTCTTGGTGATCGAATCCGAATGTCAACGCTCGGTTTGGACAAAAATATTTTCATCCGTTCAATGGCAACACGCGGAAATTTGGGTGGATTATCGCGCACGACGGTCGATGCAGTTGCGATTTTGGACGCGGCGGGTTTCGATAAAGTCATTGTCGAAACGGTCGGTGTCGGACAAGATGAAGTCGAAATTGTGAAAACAGCGGACGTTTCCGTCGTCGTGCTCGTTCCCGGAATGGGCGACGATATTCAGGCAATAAAAGCCGGAATTATGGAAATCGGCGACGTTTTCGTCATCAACAAAGCCGACCGCGAAGGCGTTTTGCGAACAGAAAAAGAACTTGAAGCACTTTTGAGTTTGGCGCATCGACACGATTTTTGGAATCCGCCGATCGTCAAAACCGTTGCGACCGAAACAAAAGGCATCGAAGACCTTTCAAAAGCCATTGAAAGCTACAACGATTTCCAAAAATCCGGCGAACATCTCGAACGAAAAAAAGCCATCGCCAAATGGCGGCTTTTAGGACTATTGCAGGAAAAACTTTTGGCAGAAGTTTTGCAAAAAAACGGAACAAGCGAAAAGTTGGAAAAACTCGCGCTCGAAGTTGCGGAAAAGAAAACGAATCCATATACGGCAGTTGAAGAGATTTTGAAATGAAAAGACAAATAATAAATCCCGACCAGTCTTATACATTTTCCGATTATTTCAAACTTCGCTTTAGAACCGATGAAATTCTAAATTATTTCGGGTATTCCAAACAAAACGAACATACCATTTTGCCGAAATTTGAAGGCGAAATTCCGCAACTTGAAAATTTATCCGTTAAAATAGAAGAAGTTTTGATTCATAT
>DAITPE010000496.1:0-4506 GCA_036833775.1 Pyrinomonadaceae bacterium
CGGGTGCCGGAATACGAATACGTCACGATGGCATAACCGCCGACGAGAATTTTCCCGTCAGGCTGAAGTGCAACGGCGTATGCTTCTTCGCTCGATGAAGTGTTGACCCGCGCAATTACCTTACCGCCGCTGCCGAATGTGTTGTCGATCGTTCCGTCCGCCTTGTAACGCACGATCACAATGTCATAGTTTGGCGTGGCGATGCTTTGCGGGGACAAAACGCTTCCGACGGCAATGATTTTATCGTCCGGCTGTATGATTGACTCCAATGCGACAGCACCGCCGTTAGTTCCGTCCGAATGTTTGATCGGAGTAGTTATGATTCCGCTTCCGTTTGTGCCGAACGATAGATCAAGATCGCCCGGTGCGGCATTTACGGAATGAAACGCAAATAAAAAAATCACACTGACCAAAATAAAAATCGAATTTTTTGAATACATAGTTAAACCAACTTTTTTGAATCTTCGGGAGATTATTTTTAACCGAATAAGAAAGTGGTTGTAACTGCTTTTTTGTGCAGGCAGGTTTTTAGACAAGACGTTCGCGCAAAGCTTTGGCGACGGCTTCGGTTTTTGAATGGACTTGGAGTTTTTGGTAGATGTTTTTGAGGTGAAAAGAAACTGTGTGAAAAGAAATATTCATCTCGCGGGCGGCGGTTTTTTTGTGATGTCCTTCGGTGAGAAGTTTTAAAAGTTCGGTTTCCTGCGGTGTGAGCCGATAATTTGCCGTTTCAGGCGGACTGAACTTGCGAAAAAGTTTGACGACGCGCGCGGCGATCGTCGGCGACATCGGCGAACCGCCTGTGACAGCTTCGCTCAATGCTTCCAAAAGACGTGCGGGCGGCGTGTTTTTCAGTAAATATCCGCTTGCGCCGCTGCAAAGTGCGCTGAAAATTTGCTGGTCGTTGTCGTAGATCGTCAGCGCGATGATCGGAATTTCGGGAAAAATCTGCCGAAAACGCTCAATGCCTTCGATGCCGCTCATTCCGGGAAGTCCGAGATCGGTCAAGATTACGTCAGGTTTGTCCGATGTGATTTTTGCTAACGCCGTTTCGACCATTCCGTAAGACGCAACACAGCTAAAACCGTTCGTGCCGTTGATCAATGCGGACAAGCCTTCGCGGATTTCGCGTAAATCTTCAATAATCACGATTCGCAGCGGCGTGTTTTCGGTTTGAGAAATTTTAGTCATCGGAAGTGTCGAAATCATTTACAGATCTAAGATTAATGTAAAAAAGCCGCTTTGCGCCCTACACCTTTGAGTAGGAAAGCGCGAAATTTAAACTGCCGCAATGTTCGTCAAGGGCATCGAAAATTCGATATTAGTGCCGTCTTTCGCTTCTATTTTCAAATTTCCGCCGAGCGAATCGGCGCGGCGCATAATACTTCGCAAGCCTTGTCCTTCGTAAATTTCATTCGTATCAAAACCTTTTCCGTTATCCTTGATTTGCAGAAGTAAACGCGAATTTTCAAAGCCGAAATAAATTTGAACGCGTGTGCAATCGGAATGTTTTGCCGCATTATTGACGGCTTCTTTAAATATCAAAAGCAGATCGCGCCGCACGCCGACGCTCAACTTTAAATCCGTTGCGTCAGTCTTAAATTCCAAATCAATATCGCTCAGCGCAAAAATTTCTTCGGCAAACGAACGCATTCGGCGCGTTAAGTCCGAAAGACTGTCGTGTTCGGGCGCAATCGCCCAAACTATATCGTTCATCGAAGAAACCGATTCACGCGCGATGTCGGCGATCGAAGTCAGCAGACTTTCGTTGCCGTTGGTCGATTTTTGTTTCGCAACTTCACTCAAAAGCGAAATGCGCGTCAGATTTGCGCCGATGTCGTCGTGCAGATCGGTCGCAATTCGTGTGCGGACTTTTTCGAGTTCCAAAGCGCGGCGCAAACGCGATTTATAGATCAGATAAACTAAAAAGCCGAGCAAAATAGCTGCCGAAAGCAAAAACCACCAACGCTGCCAAAACGGTGCGGCAATGCGAAATGAAACGATCGCCGGAGTTTGACTGTAAGTTTTATCGTCGGTTTGTGCGCGAACTTCAAACCGATAATCGCCCGCGCCGAGATTCGCAAAATTTACCGTTCTTTCATCGGTCGCCGTCCAATCCGTGTTGCCGAAACGATATTCATATTTCAGTTTTTCGCCCAAACTTGCGCCCAAACCGAGAAAATCGATCGCGATTTGCCTTTGGTCTGAAGAAAGTTCGAGATTCGGAATCGATGTTTCGCCCAAAATCGAAACTGATTGTGCGATTCCTTCGACGCGCAAACCCGTGATCAAGATATTCGGCGGTTTTCGTTCGTGCAAAGGTTCGGGTAAAAATCGCGCTAAACCTTGATGCGTGCCGAACCATAGATTGTTTTTGCGGTCACGAAATGCCGTAAAAACATAATTAGCAGGCAAACCGTCGGCGGTCGTAAAATGTTCGATCTGTCCGGTTTCGAGCGTAATTCGATCGATGCCGCGCCAAGTTCCGACGTAGATTCGACCATATTCGTCTTCGGTCACGGCAGTTGTCGAATTACTGATCAAACCTTCGGCAGTCGTGTATTTAATGAATTTAAAGTCGTTGCCGTTCGTTTCATCGAGCCGCCAAATGCCGTCTTCCGTCGAGGCAATCCAAAGACGATTTTTTGAATCGACGAACATATCCCGCATCCATCCGCGCGGTAATTTTCCTGCGCCGTCAGCAGTTGTTCCGAAAATTTTGAGAAATTGCCCGTCACGGTATCGGATCAAAAAACCTTCCTGATATTCTTTCGTATCGTCGCTTCCCGTTCCGATCCACAGATTTCCGTTTTTGTCTTCGGCAAAAGCCGTGATTATTCTGGCAGGCGATAAACCGATCGTTTCCGTGTAGTTTTGCCAATTTCCGGTTGCGCGTTCCCAACGCAAAAGTTCATTTTTGATGCCGGTCGTGCCGAGCCAAATGTCGCCGCGTGAATCTTCAAAAACGCGGAAAGCTTCGATTCCGACGGAGTTCGTGCGAAGTTTTTCTAATGGCGCACGGGCAAGATTTTCAAAATCCGTATTATTCGGCGAACGATAAAGTCCGTTGCCGTTCGGAATCCACCACGCTTTCTCACGATCTTGCAGAACGGTTTGATGCCAACCCCAACCCAGATAAGCCGCAAAATCAACGGAATCGAGAACGGCAGGTGTAAAAAATTCGCCGTTAAATCGGCTGACGGCGCGTTTTTCGCCGAGCGTCGAAGCTAACAACTCGCCCGCCGCATTTTCAAAGATGGAATTGATATTTGCTGAATCAAATCCGTCCGCCGCGCCGTAAGTCGTGAAACCGTAACGTGCGATCTTCGCCGCGCCGCACTCCGAACCCGTCCATAAATTTCCGTTTTTGTCTTCGGCAAGCGCAAATGCGCTGTCGCACAAACCGTTTTTTGCCGAATACATTTTGCAAACCTTTTCGGCATTGTCGCCCTGCCACGAACATAAGCCGGAAACGGTTCCGAGCCAAAATTTTCCATCGCTCGTTTCGAGAATATCGGTGATCCAATTGGTCGGTAAACCGTCTTTTTGAGCGTAGCATTTTTTAACGGGATTTTCTGCATTTTCGCTGTCGAGCAAACAAATTCCCGCATTTGCGCCGCTGCGCACACTCGCCCACAAACGCCCGTCGCGCATTTCAAAAAGCTCGGAGATGTGATTGTCGCCTAATCCGTTTGCGGTCGTAAAACGTCTTGATTCGTTGTTTGCTCCGATCCGATACAAACCGCTGCCTTCCGTTCCGACCCACAAAACACCGTTTTTATCTCTTAAAATTGCCGTGACGTAATTAGAAAAAGAATTGATCGAACCCGTGATTTTCAGCGGTTCGCCGAGCGGAACATTTGCAAATCCGATTTGCCCGTCGGTTTCGGTCAATCTGTAAAGCCCGTCGCTCGTTCCGACCCAAACTTGATTTTCAATGTCTTCGTAAAGTCTGAGAATTCTTACCGTTTTTTGTTGCTCGGGCGAAAAAACGCTGAACAAAGGATTTTCTGCAGAATTTCGCAAACCGTGAGGGTTCAGCCGTGCTAAACCTTTGCCGGTCGCAATATAAATTTCACCGTTTTTCGTTTCGAGAAAATCTTCTGCAAAACGATCGGGCAAACCGTCCGCGATCGTAAAGCTTTTCATCTCGAAACCGTCAAAACGCGAAATGCCTTCGGAGGTGCAGAACCATAGAAAACCACGCGAATCTTGCCGAATCCGCGTTACTTTATCACGCGGCAAACCGTCGGCAGTCGTATATTTTTTGATCGGAAGTTGTTCAGCGTTTGTGGTCGAAACGAAAATTAAAACGAGGCAAAGCGCAATAAACCGAATCCGCGTGAAAAACGCGCATTTCGATTTTTCCGAAAAGTCAAAACTTTTCTTTCGCGGCATCGGACAAAACCTCGTTCGTTGAATTGATTCCGCGAAGAATATAAATCACAAAGCCGCAATTGTAAATAAATTGAAACAATATTTTTTATTTTCACTGATTTTAAAAGT
>DAITPE010000497.1:0-4498 GCA_036833775.1 Pyrinomonadaceae bacterium
AGGCGGCAGATTAATTTCAAATTGAACGTAGGAAAAACAGGCGGAAACGCGACCGCAAGGAAGCGTGCCAAACTGACTTAAAACACGCTCCCTTGCGGTCGCGTTTCTGCCTGTGTGGAATCAACTCGGCACGCTCGACTATCGTGCGCGTTTCTGCATAATTGATTAAAAATCTTCGGCATCTGCAATTTAATTTCGGGAATCAAAAAACTTTCGCGCTTTTGAGTGCGTAATAGAAGACGACAATTGATTGATATGATTATGTTTGGGATATGATCGAACACCGTGTTCAAAGTTATCGGTTAAAGGATTTTGTGATCGAAGCAAAGAGCAAAATTACGGTCTTTATCGGATTGGGACTTTTGTTGTCGGTTTTGATATTAGCTTTATACTTTACTTTTTATAAAAATAATCAGCCGAAAACTTATCGCGGAAAAGTGGTCGATAAATGGCTTACCGTAAATGAAACGGATCAAGGTTCATCAATTTCGAGGGGAATTTTGGTCGAAACGGAAAACGGAAGCAGATTCAAAGTAAACCTGACAGCCGAAGATTATGATCGTTTGATAGTGGGCGATATTATCGAAAATCAGGGTGAAGGAATAAAAAGATAAGAAGACCACAAAATCAAAAATGTGAAACCGCGTTCAGAGTCCCGCCTTTAGGCGGCGAAAGCTGAGCGTGAAGCCTTCTAAAGAAGGGACTCTGAACTGAAAAAAGAAAATATATGAAGAAAATAAACGCATTTATTTCAATATTTGCAGTCTTGTTTGGCTTAAGCTTTGCGGCTTTCGGGCAGACGAAGGTTGCGCCTTTGCCGATCGTGGAGCGGACTTTGCCGAACGGTTTGCGCGTCGTTTCGGTGCGCGATAATACGTCGCCGACGGTGGCGATCCACGTTTGGTATAACGTCGGTTCAAAGGACGATCCGCAGGGACGTTCAGGTTTCGCGCATCTGTTCGAGCATTTGATGTTTAAATCGTCGAAAAATTTGAAAAGCGAACAGTTTGACCGCCTGACGGAAGATGTCGGCGGATTTAACAACGCTTCGACGTGGGACGATTTTACGAATTATTACGAGGTCGTGCCGTCGAATTATCTCGAAACGCTGCTCTGGGCTGAAGCCGAAAGAATGCAGAATCTGAATGTGGACGAAGCAAATTTCAAATCGGAACGCGACGTTGTGAAAGAAGAATTTCGTCAGCGCATTTTGGCGAATCCGTACGGGATGCTGTTCGGGCAATATATTGAAAAACTGTCGTTTACGAAACATCCTTATCAGCGTCCGGGCATCGGAAATTTGGATGAATTGAACGCCGCTTCGCTGTCGGACGCGCAGAATTTTTACAAAACTTTCTATCGTCCCGACAACGCCGTTTTGATCGTCGTCGGCGATTTTAACCAAACACAATTCGACGCTTGGACGAATAAATATTTCGGCACGTTGAAAAAACCGAGCGGAACGATGCCGCGCGTTTCGGTCGTCGAACCCGAACGAACTGAGGAAAAACGCTATGTAAAAACCGCGCCGAACGTGCCTTTTCCGGCGGTTGCGATCACGTATCTCGCGCCGACCTCGAAAGACCCCGACGCAGTTGTTTTAGACGTTGCGGAAACGATCCTTTCGGGCGGCGAAAGCTCGCGTTTGTATCAGGAATTGGTTTATAAACAACAGATCGCGCAGGAAGCATCGTTTTCGGCAGACGTTCGCGCCGATCGCGGCTTGCTGAATTTTGTCGGCATCGCGGCGGAAGGAAAAACGCCCGAAGCGATTGAAAAATCTTTGCTTGCCGAACTCAAAAAGATGCAGACGACGCTTGTGACCCCAAAAGAACTCGAAAAAGCGAAGAATCAATTGATTATGCGTAAATTGCAAAATCTCGAAACGAACGACGGCAAAGCCATCGCGGTCGAACAGGCAGTTGCCTACGACGGCGACCCGAAAGCGGTCAACACCGACATTCAAAAACTGCAAGCCGTGACCGCCGCCGACATCCAGCGCGTCATGAAAAAATATTTCAAAGACAACAACCGCGTCGTTATTTATTACCAAAACGAAGGAGAAGCGAAATAATGGAAAACGTAAAATTGAAAACTAAGAATATTTTGAAATTGTTAATATTTGCTTCTTTATTCAGCACTTTCGCTTTGGCACAACAAACGCCGCCCGCGCCGTCTGCGCCGAAATCGGCTGCGATTCCTGCCGTTAAGGAGACAAAATTAGCAAACGGTTTACGAGTTGCGGTAATCGAGCGCAAGGGCGTTCCGATCGTCACGGCGGAAGTTTTAACGCTTTCGGGCGCGTCGAACGAAGCGGAAAGCAAAGCGGGTTTGGCAAATCTGACAGCTTCGCTTTTAACGAAGGGAACGAAAACGCGCACCGCGACGCAGATCGCCGAAGAGATCGAATTTCTCGGCGGTTCGATCAGCAGTGCGGCAGGCTGGAACAATTCGGTTCTGGTCATTAACTCGATGAGCGATAAGCTCGACAAAGCAATGGCAGTGATGGCTGATGTCGCGCTCAATCCGGCTTTCAAACCCGAAGAGATCGACCTTTTGAAATCACAGACGTTGGACGGTTTGACCTACAATCTGAAACAACCCGGATTTTTGTCGAGTTATGTTGCAAGCAAATACAGTTTCGGCGAACATCCGGCAGGCGGAACACCCGAAAGCGTGAAAAGCATCACGAAAGCCGAAATTGCCGATTTCTACCGCAAAAATTATCTGCCGAATAATTCGGTTTTGATCTTTGCCGGAGATATTTCTTTAGCTAAAGCTAAAATCTTGGCGCAGAAATATTTCGGAACTTGGAAAAGAGTGGAATTAGCTAAAGCGATAGGCAGCAGTTCAATCCGTGAACCGCTCGAAGAAAAACCGCCGATAGTTGATAAAATATTAGTGGTCGATTTACCTAATTCGGGACAATCAGCGGTAAGTTACGCGAAGCGGGTTTTGTGGGGAAGAACAAGCCAAACTCCTTTGTATTTTCCGTCGCTTGTGATGAATTCGGTTTTGGGCGGCGGTTATTCTTCGCGTTTGAATCAGGAAATCCGCATCAAACGCGGTTTGAGCTACGGAGCGGGCAGCAGTTTTAGCTGGCGCAGTAGTGTTCATAATTTCAGAGCGAGCGCGCAAACAAAAGACGTTTCAGCCGCCGAAGTTGCTGAATTGGTCGTGAAAGAGGTCGAGAGATTGGCGACCGAAGATGTCGGCGAAAATGAATTGATTCCGCGCAAACAGGTTTTGATCGGAAATTTCAACCGAAATCTCGAAACCACGGGCGGAATCGTCAACGCCGTCGGCGAACTTTATTCATTGGGCGTTTCGACGAGGGAATTGAACCAGTATGTTTCAAATGTCAGCGGCGTGATGGCTGATGATGTGAAATTATATGCGTTTACCAACGTCAATCACGGCGACATAATCATCGCCGGAGATTACGCGAAATTCAAAGACGATCTCGCCAAACGATTTCCGAATATGAAGATCGAAGTCGTCAAAGCCGACGGTTTGGATTTGAGCAAGTTGGGACAATAGAAAAAATTGGAGCGCAGGCATCTCTGCCTGCAACGCCGTTTAAGGCTTTGCGTCAAACGGCGCAATGTTTAGCGATTCAAACTTTAGAATAACTAACGGTGTGTGAGCGTTCTTGCGCGTCGTGCTCGAACACTCACAGCAGGCAGAGATGCCTGCGCTCCGACTAATCTTTAAAGGCGGAAGAAAATTCTTTCGTCTTTTTATTTTTTAAAGAAAAACTTATCAGTGTTTACTTGTTTCTTTGCGGTCGCTTTGCTTGAATAGAACTTTACAAAAACGCTTATGCACAAGAATTTACGTTCATTTATCGAACAGTTAAGACGCGAAAACGAGCTTGTTGAGATCGAAGCGGAAGTCGATCCATATCTGGAAATCGCCGAAATTCACCGCCGTGTGATCGACGAACAGGGCAAGGCTTTGCTTTTCAAAAACGTGAAAGGTTCGATCTTTCCCGTCGTCACGAATCTTTTCGGAACTGTGAAACGCATCGAATTGGCTTTTACGAAACGCCCGCAGGAATTCGTCAAAAACGCGGTTGAAATGGTCGATATTCTGCTGCCGCCGAAACCGAAGGAACTCTGGAAATATCGTCAAATGGGCTTCGACGCGCTCAAATTAGGCACGAAGGAAGTAAAAAACGCGCCGATTTTGGAAAGGTTTTCTAAAGAACCGAAACTCACGGAAATTCCGCTTTTGCAGTTGTGGCACGAAGACGGCGGGCATTTCGTAACGCTTCCGCTCGTTTACACGGAAAGTCTGAAATCGGGCAAACACAATCTCGGAATGTATCGCATTCAGCGTTATGACGACACGACGACGGGAATTCATTGGCAGATCGGCAAAGGCGGCGGTTTTCATCATTTTGAAGCCGAACAAATGAACAAGCCTTTGCCCGTCAATATCAATCTCGGCGGTCCACCCGCGATGATTTTAGCCGCAATCGCGCCTTTGCCCGAAG
>DAITPE010000498.1:0-4498 GCA_036833775.1 Pyrinomonadaceae bacterium
CACAGCATTATTTAAGGGATGTTCTGAAGTTCTTAACAAATTCTCCCACGTTTAGTTGTATGAAGTTAGCTCCTTAATTATTTCGAGATAGTTAAGCCCCGTGATTATCGGTTTTTTGTTAGATTTGAGCCGATATGAAGCGGGGCTTAGCTACCTCGAAAGACTAAAAACTTCAAAAAATTTGATGACGATTTCCTGATAAAAATGAAATACAAAGTTTTACTGACAACAAATAATCCAGAAAATGCCAAAGTCATCACCACGGCTTTGCAGCATAGCGGTTACGAGGTTTTAACAGCCGTCAGCGGAAGGGAAGCTTTCCGTGCTGCACGCCGCGAACATCCCGATCTCATCGTCAGCCGGATGGAATTGAATGATATTTCCGGTTTGGAGCTCTGCCGGATGGTTCGCGCTGACAAACAATTACGGGCTACCCCTTTCCTTTTATTAAGCGAATCTTCTCAAGACCTCGACCGGATTGTCGAAGCTTTGCACGCCGGAGCCGACGATTATCTCACGGAATTTACGAATGCTCAGGAACTGAAGGCAAAAATTGCCTGGTTTATCGAACAAAAAAAGAACGGCGAAAACTTACGACAGTATTATCAAATTCTCCGCCACCGCCAAACTCACATTACAAAAATCATCAAAGGTACATTAGACCTTTTCTCGAATCTGAATGCAGATTACAGAATCTCACCGATGATAGATATGCAAAGCCGTAATGCCGACGGAAACATCGGCAGACGAATCGAACTCGGTATGAATATGATCGACGGTTTAGCAAATCTGCTCGAAGAACAAGTTGCCGCCATCGAAATGCTCGGAGAAACAGTGCGCGGTGAAGATATTCCCATCAATGAGCAGTTTATCCCTGAAAAAGCCGAAGCGAATTACCACGGAATCCTCGTAATGTAGCTGAGTTTAGTTTAGGGTCCAAGGAAAAAGAGCGAGTTTTGAAGCAGTTTTTCAAAGCTTGCTCTTTTCCTTTTTTAAAGAATTAATTTGCTGGATTTTCGTTGTTCAAAAAAGCCGCAAATTTAATGGCAGTAACGGGTTTACTGTATAAAAAGCCTTGCCATTCGTCGCATTTCAGCAACTGTAAAAATCTGAGTTGATCTTCGTTTTCGACGCCTTCGGCAACAACCTTTAAACGAAGCTGATGTGCGAGCGTAATAATTGTCATCACGAGTGCGGCATCGTCTTGATTTACCGCCAAATCCTGCACGAAAGCGCGGTCGATTTTGAGAACGTCAACGGGAAGATGTTTTAAATAACTCAAAGATGAATAACCGGTTCCGAA
The DNA here is from genome assembly GCA_036833775.1 of Pyrinomonadaceae bacterium. Taxonomy (GTDB): domain Bacteria; phylum Acidobacteriota; class Blastocatellia; order Pyrinomonadales; family Pyrinomonadaceae; genus JAJQRF01. Next base: position 1,304 of record DAITPE010000498.1, read on the forward strand.
ATCGTCGATCGAAATTCGGATGCCGATCTTTTTCAAATTGCCCAGCAAACCTGCGGCAGTTTCGGGATTGCTCATAATCGAACTTTCCGTCACTTCGAGTTCGAGATGTTTCGGCTCCATTTGCGTTTCGGCAAGCACGCTTTCGATAAATTCGCCGAGCTGCGGATTTTCCAATTGTCGCGGCGAAACATTAACGGCGATCGGCAAAGGTTTGAATCCTTCTTCCTGCCATTTGCGGTTTTGTTTGCAAGCCGAACGCAAAATCCACTCGCCGAGCGGCACGATCAATCCGGTTTCTTCTGCCAATGGAATGAAATCGATCGGAGAAATTACGCCGTTTTCGGGATGATTCCAACGCACGAGTGCTTCCATTCCGGCGATTTGTCTGTTGACGATATTGATCTTCGGCTGAAAATAAACCTCGAACTCTTCGCGTTCGATCGCACGGCGCAGATCGTTTTCGAGCGAAACTCTTTTTAACGCCGCCAAATTCATTTCCGAAGAATAAAGCCGAAACGTGTTTCCGCCGTGATCTTTTGCGCTCGAAAGCGCGATTCCGGCGTTTTTCATCAAAGCTTGAATATCTTCGCCGTCTTCGGGAAAAAAACTGATTCCCATACTCGCCGTCGTGAAAATTTCGTGTTCCTCGATATTGTAAGGCAGATCGATTGCCCGATTAATGTCTCCGGCGATTTTAACTACTTCGTCGAGATTTTTTATCTGCGTAAAAAACATCGCAAATTCGTCGCCTTCAAAACGCGCGATCGTCACGTTTTCGCCGACGCATTTTTTCAACCTCGTTGCAACTTCCTGCAATAATTTGAAACCCGGAATATGTCCCAAAGTATCGGAAATTATCTTGAATCTGTCCAAACTCAGAAAAAGAACCGCAATTTTTTGGTGTGCGGGCTGAAAATTATTCAAAGCCTGAAAAAATCTGTCTTCAAATAAAATTCGATTCGGCAGATCGGTCAAAGCGTCGTGATACGCGAGATAATGAAGCTCGTTTGTCCGCTGTTTGACCAGATTTTCAAGATAACTTTCATAACGCTGTTTGGCGGAAAGCAGATAATTATGATCGAGCGCGCGTCTGACGGCGACTTCGACGTGGTCGAGATCGAATGGTTTTTTGATGTAATCGAACGCGCCAACGCGCATCGCATCGATCGCGCTTTCGATCGTTTGTTTGCCGCTGATCATCACGACGACGGTTTCGGGCGAAACTTCGTGAATCTTCGGAATTATGTCGATTCCGCTCAATCCGCCGAGATCGATGTCGCTGATGATGAGATTAAAAGTTTTATTTTGAATTACTTCCAGAGCTTCTTCGGCTGACGAAGCCGAAAAACAGGCGTATTTATCACACAAAAGCTCGCTCAGTACGTTTCTGACCATCGCTTCGTCATCAATTATCAGAATATTTTCTTTGTGTAATTCAGCCATTTCGGGAAAATGTTAATTCAAAATAATAAAAATAAAAGTTCAAACAATTTTATCATTCAAGACAAAATTCTAAAACAATCACGATTCCACAAAAAATAACAATAAAAAAGCTTGTATAGAACTTTAAACATCGTTAAAATATTGTTTGGATGCAAAAACAACGATATATGACGTTGTAGCAATTTTCCTCAAGTAAGAAAATTTCCTATCAGTTTTTCCTCAAAAATTTTCCAAATTTGAAATATCGGGAAAGTCGGGAAATGAAGCGGAAAAGAATTCTCAGTAATAAATAACTCTTTTAACGGCTGATAGTCAAGAAAGAATGTCTATGTGGAAAGTTTTCGGCACGATTATTGCGAATGCAGAATCTCGGAAGTTGAATTCATTTAACCTCCGAATGCTTTCCGCACTCTTTCCTGCAAATAGAAAATCAGTCTCCGATTCCGCTTCAAACCCGCGAATTTCTAGAAAAAACAATTCAATTAAGAACTCCTATATAAAGATATGAAGTACAACTACCGCCCGGGATATTACGAACAAATTTATCGTCTTGTCTTTATCATAATTGTTTCAATTACGCTTTACGGCACAACGGTTTCGGCACAGCAGACAGTTAAGGTTTATCCGACTTCGATTCGTTTGGATAAAGGGAAAACCAGAACGATCACGGCGATTGCTTTCGACGCATCGGGAAATTTTATGTCGAATCAGGCATTTACGTTTTCGCGCATCGGCGGTTCGGCTGCGGCAGCTTCGGTGAGAAACAGCCCCGAAGGAAATACGGAAAGCAATAATTCGAGATATTCTTGGAATCTGGGCGAGATTTCGGGACTTTCGGCAGGAACGGCGACATTTGCGGCAACGCTGAACGGCGTGCAGAGCAATCTCGTAACGGTGACGGTCGTCGATCCGGCGGCAACACCGCAAGCCGTCATTCGCGGCGACAACGAAGCGGAAAATAATACCGTCATTCGCGCCAGAGTCGGCGAAGCGATCGAAGTCAACGCCGAACAATCGCAAGGCGTAAAAACAGCCGAATGGTTTTGGGGCGACGGCGACCGCACGGGCGATCTTCTTTCGGCAACTCACGCATATCTTTCAGCCGGAACTTACGATTTAAAACTTCGCGTGACGAACAGCGGCGGACAATTTTCGGAATCGACGGTAACGGTCATCATCACGGATTTTCCGGCGGCGACGCGCGAATTTACCGTGACAAACAAAGCAGAGCTGCTTGCCGCGTATAATCAATGCGTCGGCGGCGAACATATCATTATTCCGGCGGGAACCGTAATTACGGGAAATATCGAACTTCCGGCGCGTTCGTTTACCGATTTCGTGACGATTCGTTCGAGTGCGGCGATGCCCGATATGTCTTCGCGCGTCAGCCCGAATCAAAGCGGTTTGGTCACGTTTCGCGGAAGTTATGCCACCGAATTACCGTTTCTGATCAAAAATCGCGCCAGCAAAATCCGACTTTCGGGAATTAAATTCGATCCTTTCACAAACACGCCCGAAACGGTTCAAAATTATTACTTACTGCAAATCGGTGAAGCTTTCGGGCAAACGACGGCGGCAGATAATCCGACTAAAATTATCCTCGATCACTGCGTCGTAAATCCGCCCGACAACGTGCAGGTCGTTCACGCGGTTTTAAATGACGGTTACAAAGTTTCGATCATCGGTTCGTGGCTCGGCAACGTGAAAACTTACGGCGGGCAAGACAGCCAAGCGGTTTTCGGACTCGACGGA
>DAITPE010000499.1:0-4492 GCA_036833775.1 Pyrinomonadaceae bacterium
ATCGTTATTGGAAGATAATATTTAATGATTTTCTTCATAATAATAGCCAAATCGAAATATTTATTTAAGATAATCATTCGCCATTAAAAAGTATCTCGATTTTATGTTCGGGATAATTAGAATGTTTATCTTCAGGAAGTCTAAAAGTAATAGCCGTATCTGTTATTTTTAATTGTGTATCAAAGCCGTCACCCTTTGCACTATTTGATAAAAATATACTGCGCGCACAATCAGGTAAAATCAGGTAACTACCAAAACTCACTTCGTAACAATCAATCGGATACATCACATCATTTTTCGATTTATTAATTTGGTAAAGAAAATATCTGTCCTTTAAATATGCATCTGAAACAAAATAAAAATTCTCCTCATTCTCAAATACCTTCGATTCATGAGCAACATTTCCGTCAACTTTTATAATTGCATCTCTTTCGTTTGAAACAATTCTACAATCTTTATTAAAAATACATTTTAAAGCATTTTCGTGATTGCCAATCGCGTAATAAACTAAGAAAAATGTAAAAACTACAAGTATTATCGGTAAAATCAATTTGAGGCTTTTTCTCATAACTTTTATAAAACAATTTCACGGATCAATTCTATTTTCTGCGGTTGTGACTCGCTTATTTTATACGCATTTTGCATTTTTTCGCTAATTAGATGCGCTTGATTTTCGGCGCGGCAATATAAAATTCCGAGCGGTTCGCCCGCATTTATTTCGTCGCCGACGTATTTTTCACACGCGAAACCGACTGCCGCGTCAACCGAATCTTCGGCTTTCGTGCGTCCGCCGCCGATTTCGACGATCGCGTTGCCGAGTGCGCAAGTATCGATTTCTGAAACAAATCCGCTTGAATTTGCAGTAACTTCAAATTTGTAAAGCGTTGAATCGAGAAGCATTTCGGGCGCGTCGCAAACTTTTGGATCGCCGCCTTGAAGCTCGACATTTTCACGGAATTTTTCCAACGCCTTGCCTGATTTCAGACAATCTGAAATCTGGAATTTGGAATTTGAAATTGACGCAGAAACGCCGCTCAAAACCAGCATTCGCGCGGTCAATTCAACGGAAAGTTCGAGCGTCGGAAGCATTTTTTCTTCCGTTTCATTTCTCAAAATCTTGATGCATTCGTAAACTTCCAACGCGTTTCCGACAAATTTTCCGAGCGGCTGCGACATATCCGAAATCACGGCTTCGGTTTTTACGCCGAAATTATTTCCCGTGTTTACCAATGCTTTTGCAAGTTTTTTGGAATCTTCAAACTTCTGCATAAACGCGCCCGACCCTGTTTTCACGTCCAAAACGAGCGTGTCCAAACCTTCCGCCAATTTTTTCGACATAATCGAAGCGACGATCAACGGAATATATGGAACGGTCGCCGTTGCATCGCGCAAAGAATAAATTGTTTTGTCGGCGGGCGCAATTTTCGCGGTTTGTCCGGTCATCGCAAATCCGCATTTTTCGATGATTTCGTGAAATTTTTCGGTCGAAAGATTGACGTTGTAACCCGGAATCGCTTCGAGTTTGTCGAGCGTTCCGCCTGTGTGCCCGAGTCCGCGACCTGAAATCATCGGAACCGCAACGCCGCAGCAAGCCGCGAGCGGCGCGATTATCAAGGAAGTTTTGTCGCCAACGCCACCGGTCGAATGTTTGTCGGCTTTCGGCAGATTTATCGCGGAAAAATCCAAGATTTCGCCTGATCTGAGCATTGCTTCGGTCAGAAAATTTTGTTCTTCTTCGTCTAAACCTCTGATAAAAATCGCCATCAAAAGCGCGGAAATCTGATAATTTGTCCAAGTTTTATCGCAAACGCCATCAATAAAAGCGTTTATTTCGTCTTTTGAGAACTTTCCGCTGTCGCGTTTTATTTGAATTAAGTCTTGCGGTCGCATCAATTTAACTTTAACAAATTTCGGAAAATTTAACTCGTTCAGCGAAAAAAATAAAACTTTCGCGCCAACCTTTTTTGAAATTCGTGCAACATAATTTTCAGCAATCCGTGAAAAATTTCAGTTAGTTTTTTTTGAGAAAATTCTTTAAATTTTCGGCTGAATCAGCCATAATAGAATTTGTTATGAGAAGTAAAACAATCCTATCTGCCGCCGCTTTTATCGCAACTTTCGTTTTTTCAGCTTTTTTGGCAAGTCTTTTCCTGCCCGAAACCGTTCAGCCGAATTATGTTTACTCCGATTATAATTCGCGTTCGACATCTTGTTTCAAAAAGCGTTTTCAATCGCAAAATGCCGTCGAAATCTCTTCGCTTTTACGCCAAGACATCAACAACGGACGCAAACGCGACCGCAATTTAATTCGCATAGATGTCACGGCTAACACGCCTTTCGGTGAAGATAATTATGATGAATATGCCGCGATCATCGAACAATATTCCGGCGAATCTAAAAGTTTGGAAACCGACGAACTTCCGAGCGATTTTGATCAAGCTTGGAATGCACATATGAAGGCTTGGCGCGATTACACGGAATTTCTTAATGAAATGAAAGACCCGTCGAATACGGATGTTTCAATCGAGAAACTGAAAAGAATCGACGCAAAATACGGCAAGGAAATCAACGACACTTGGTATCGCGTGTTGCGAATTGCACGAAGCTACGATGCTGAAATTTATTAATTTTCCAAGCAAAATATGAAAAAAACGTCTGTAACTTTACGGACGTTTTTTATTTTTTAATCAATAGAATCACGGCTTCGGTTTTGATTGCTTGCAAATTTCCAACCGCATCGACCTTTTCGCCTGTTTTCGCTTTGATCGAAACCGAATCTGTTTCAACTTCCAAAACTTGCGCCAGATTTTCGCGCATTTTATCGATATGCGGACGAAGTTTCGGTTTTTCTAAATTAATTACCGTATCGACATTTCCGACCGCAAAACCTTTTTCCTTCATCATCCGCACGGCTTCGCGTAAAAAAACAAAACTGTCCGCGCCTTTCCAGCGTTCGTCTTTGTCGGAAAAATGTGTGCCGATGTCACCAAAAGCCAACGCACCGAGAATCGCGTCAGTAATCGCGTGTGTCAAAGCATCTGCATCCGAATGCCCGACCGCACCGAGTTCGGACGGAATTTCAACGCCGCCGAGAATTAAATTTTTTCCCGCTTCGAGTCTGTGAATGTCGTTTCCGAATCCGATTTTGAACATATAAATTAGTTTTTGTTTTTTGGTTTTTGGTTTTTGGTTTTTGGTTTTTTGCTAAAAACAAAAGACTAAATATTAAAAACCAATTTCGTTTTTTAGGAACATTTCAGCAATTTGAAAATCTTCGCGCGTCGTAATTTTGATATTTTTCGGGCTTCCATCAATAAAAAATATTTCGTGTCCTGCTTTTTCAACGAGAAAACATTCGTCGGTCGCATTTTCATCGAAATTTTCGGGCGAAAATGATTGTTTCAAAATTTCAAATTTGAAAGTCTGTGGCGTCAGTGAACGGCGCAAACTATTTCGGTCGATCGTTTCGATAATTTTGCCGTTTTCCACTTTTTTGATCGTATCGAAAACCGGCGCAACCAGACAAACGGCAGTGTTTTCTTTCGCATTTTCAACGGTTTCGGCAATTTCTTCGGAAGAAACAAATGGACGTGCGCCGTCGTGAACGGCGACTATTTCAGTTTTTTCCGAATCGAGCGAAAAGATTCCGTTTCTGACCGATTCGGCGCGAGTTTTTCCGCCTGCGATTATTTTTGAAAGTTTCGTAATTGGAAATTCTGTAAGCGTTTTTTGAAAGTTTTCGATCTCGTTTGCGGAAAGAATCAAAACGATCTCATCAATCGAATTGCAATTTTGAAATTTTTCAAGTGTATGAATTAAAAGAGGTTTTCCGCCGATCTCGAGAAATTGTTTCGGTCTGTCCGCGCCGAAACGAGTTCCCGATCCGGCGGCGACGATGATTGATACATTCATAAGAAAGTCTGGAAAGTCTGGAAAGTCCGGTAAGTCCTGAAAGTCAAAATTCTTTCTAGACTTCCTAAACTTCCTAAACTTTCCAGACTTTTATTCTAATTCTTCGATGATCGTTGTTTGGCGAAGCTCGCGTGTCGCTTTTCGGAAACCTGCCGAGCGCGAATCGTGGATGTTCATATTTTCGTTTTGCTCCGCGCCTTCTTCTTCCCAAAGTCTGCCGAAGATCATTTTTCCGGCGGTCGTCTGCAAAACGCTCGTCACGGCAACATCGGCGGTTTTTCCGATCAATTTTCGTGCGTTATCGACGACAACCATCGTTCCGTCGTCCAAATATGCCACGCCTTGATTGTATTCTTTTCCTTCTTTAAGAATGAAAACGCGCATCGCTTCACCCGGCAAAACGACGGGTTTCAAAGCGTTTGCGAGTTCATTGATGTTCAAAACCGAAACGCCGCGAAGCTGTGAAACTTTATTTAAATTAAAATCATTCGTAATAATAACCGCGTCCAATTCTTTTCCGAGTTCGATCAATTTTAAGTCAACTTCTTTCACAGCCGGATAATCCGTTTCGACGATCTGA
>DAITPE010000500.1:0-4462 GCA_036833775.1 Pyrinomonadaceae bacterium
CCCGCCGCTGAAAGTGACGAACACAAAACGCTGAATTTTCGTCACCTTCAGCGGCGGAACAGTTTCGTAAATTAACTCAAAGTGTCTTTCGCTCGCGCCTACTTTACTCTACGCTGTTATATTTATCGCCTTCGGAGATTTCACACATAATTTTTGCTTTCGCAAAGTTTCAATCAAAACTAAAACGGTCTGAGTAGAGGGATTTTGGTCAAAAAATGACCGTCATTGGTCATTTTTTGACCCCTTAACCATCAAAATTTGACCGTCAACGGTCATTTTTTGATCCCTTAACCATCAAAATTTGACCATTAACGGTCATTTTTTGCCCCCTAAGCTATCAAATTTTGACCGTCAACGGTCATTTTTTGACCCCTAAACCATCAAAATTTGACCGTTTTTGGTCAAATTTTGATGGTTAAGTATTTTAGAAAAGTTTTCAGTTAAGGCTTAAAACAAAAAACTCCCCTCCTTTTGAAGGAGGGGTGGACGCGCTTCGCGGACGGGGTGGTTATTCTACAAGATTAAACAATCGAATGTCTAAATTTGAAACCAACCACCCCGTCGCTTCGCGCCACCCCTCCTTCAAAAGGAGGGGAGTTTTTTTCTTGTGTCTTTTAAGCTCTAACTACTCTTCGTCTTGTCTGAGTTTTTCCAAGACCGAAAAATCTTCGAGCGTCGTGACATCGCCTGCGACCGTTCCGCCTGCCGCGATTTCGCGAAGCAGTCGGCGCATAATTTTGCCCGAACGCGTTTTCGGCAGCATATCGGTAAAGCGAATGTCGTCGGGTTTGGCGAGTGCGCCGATCTCGTGCGCGACGTGTGCGCGGAGTTCGGCTTTGAGTTCTTCGTTGCCCGTTCGTCCGCCTTCGAGCGTGACGAAAGCGGCGATCGCCTGACCTTTCAGATCATCGGGACGACCGACGACGGCGGCTTCGGCGACCATTTCGTGCGAAACGAGCGCGGATTCGATCTCGGCAGTTCCGAGCCGATGTCCGCTGACGTTAATTACATCGTCAACGCGTCCCATGATCCAGAAATAGCCGTGATCGTCGCGCCGCGCACCGTCGCCCGCGAAATACATTCCCGGAATTTCCGACCAGTAAGCCTGTTTATATCGTTCGTCGTCGCCCCAAATTGTGCGAAGCATCGACGGGAAAGGATGTTTGATCACGAGATAACCGCCTTCGTTCGCTTTGACGGGTTTTCCGGCTTTCGTGACGACATCGACGATAATTCCCGGAAGCGGACGCGTCGCCGTTCCCGGAACGGTCGGCGTTGCGCCCGGCAAGGGAGAAATCATAATCGCGCCCGTTTCCGTCTGCCACCACGTATCGACGATCGGACAATTCCCTTTGCCGATGATTTCGTGATACCACATCCACGCTTCGGGATTGATCGGTTCGCCGACCGTGCCCAAAAGACGCAGACTAGAAAGGCTGTGTTTCATCGGATATTGTTCGCCCCATTTGATAAATGCGCGAATCGCTGTCGGCGCGGTGTAAAAGATCGTGATGCGGTGACGATCGATCAATTTCCAAAATCTGTCCGGTTCGGGATAATTCGGCGCGCCTTCATACATAAAAACGGTCGCGCCGTTCGCGAGCGGTCCGTAAACGACGTAAGTATGTCCGGTGATCCAGCCGATGTCCGCCGTGCACCAGTAAACGTCTTCGTCCTTGATGTCGAAAACCATTTTCGTCGTGTAAGCCGCTTGCGTCAAATATCCGCCCGTCGTGTGCAAAATTCCTTTTGGCTTTCCGGTCGTTCCTGACGTGTAAAGAATAAAATGCGGATGTTCGCTGTCGAGCTGTTCGGGTTCGACTTCGTCGGCGGCGATCTGCATCATTTCGTGCCACCAATGATCGCGTCCGGGACGCATTTTCACGTCTTCGTTACCCGTTCGTTTGTAAACGACGACACTGCGGACGCTCGGCGTTTGCGTGACGGCTTCGTCAACGACTTCCTTCAATTTGATCTCCGAACCGCGCCGATAACCGCCGTCAGCCGTGACGATCATTTTACATTTTCCATCGTTCACACGGTCACGGATCGCATCAGCCGAAAATCCGCCGAAGATCACGGTATGCGTCGCGCCGATGCGCGAACAAGCGAGCATCGCGATCGCAAGTTCGGGAACGAGCGGCATATAAAGCGCAACGCGGTCGCCTTTTTGAATGCCGAGTTTTTTCATCACGTTCGCAAATTTGCAGACTTGCCGGTAAAGCTGTAAATACGTCAAAGTGCGGATTTCGCCCGGTTCGCCTTCCCAGATGATCGCGGCTTTATTTTTGCGCCAAGTTTTCAAATGCCGGTCAATGCAATTATAGGAAATATTCAGTTTTCCGCCTGTAAACCATTTCGCGTGCGGTTCTTCCCATTCCAAAACCTTCGTCCATTTTTTGAACCAATCGAGATGTTCGGCTTGTTTCGCCCAAAAAGCTTCGGGGTCTTTCGCGGCTTCGGCATACATTTTTTCGTATTCTTTGAAAGATTTGACGTGTGCGTCCTGGGAAAATTCCGCAGGCGGCGGAAAGACGCGGTTTTCGGTTAAAACGGAGACGATTGCTTTCGATGATTCTTTTGCTTGTCCTGACATAAACTATTTCCTCTAAATTATTCGATTATAAATACTTTTTCGTGATCAAAACTGCTTTGACGGCGCAGAATTTCGCGCTGTATCTTGCCTGATTTCGTTTTCGGCAATTCGGCAACGAATTCGATCTCGCGCGGCGTCGATTGCGGCGAAAGCTGTGCACGAACGGTGGCGGCGATTTCTTCCGCGAGTTTTTGCGAAGCCGAAAAATCTTTTTTCAAAACGATAAATGCTTTGACGTGTTCGGTTCTGACGGCATCGGCGACGCCGATCGCTGCCGATTCGAAAACCGACGGATGAACCAAAATCGCGCTCTCAACTTCAAACGGTCCGACGCGTTGCGCTTCGCAAGTGATCACGTCGTCGTTTCGCGCCACAAACCAAAAATAACCGTTTTCATCACGCTTTCCGCGATCTCGCGTAATATACCAACCGGCGCGGAAACAAGCGCGTGTCGCTTCGGGAAAATTCCAGTAACCTTTAAAGAGCGAAGATAAATTCGGCTTAACGGCAATATCGCCGACTTCGCCGAGCGGCATTTCGCGCCCGTTCGCGTCAATAATTGCAACGTGAACGCCTTCGACTGCTTTGCCCATCGCACCGCGAATGATCGGCACGTTCGGACGATTTGCGATGATCTGCGAACCCGTTTCGGTCTGCCAGTAATTATCAAAAACCGCCGCGCCGAAAACTCTTTCCGCCCAAGTGATGACTTCGGGATTCAGCGGTTCGCCCGCCGAATAAATCCGACGCAGACAAAATTCGCGTTTCGGCGGCAGATCGCCGAGTTCGTTACGCAAAAGACGAAGCAAGGTCGGCGTTGTATAAAGACACGTAACTTGATGTTTTTCGAGCAGTTCGAGCCATTTTTTCGCGTCGAATTCGCCTTCGTAAACGAGAATCGGAAAACCCGAAAGCCACGGCGCGAAAATTCCGTAGCAAAGTCCAGTCACCCAGCCCGCATCAGCCGTGCACCAATAAAAATCGTCTTTTTCGAGATGCAAAACCGTTTTCGCCGTTTCCTTCAAACGCTCGGCGATTGCGTGACGATGCACGACGCCTTTCGGCAAACCTGTCGTTCCCGATGTGTAAATCAAAAAACAATTGTCGTCAGGCTCAACTATTTCGGCTTCAAATTCTGCGGAAGCGTTTTTTACCAAATTATCAAAACTCAAAAAATCGTCTTCGTCAGTCCAATCGCCAACGACCAAAACTTTTTCCAAAAGCGGCAATTTTTCGAATATTTCACGAATCTTTTCGACGTTTGCCGTGTCGGTGATAACGAGCTTCGCGCCCGAATCTTCCAATCTTTGGCGAATCGCTTCCGCGCCGAAATCGGCAAACAAAACGCCGACCGAAGCACCGAGTTTGAGAACCGCCGGAATCGCCGCGTAAAGCTCGGGCGTTCGGTTCATCAGCGTAAAAACGCGGTCGCCGAAATCGACATTTAAATCTTGCAAAACATTCGCGGCGCGGTTTGAAAGACGTTCGAGATCGAAAAAAGAAAAAGTTTTGCAATTTCCGCTGATGCCTTCCCAGATCATTGCGATCTTCGAGCGGTCAACGGCGTGATTTCGCAAAGCGGCAACGGCTAAATTCGCGTTTTGTTTGATAATCTCAAACTTTCTCGACGTGTTTTTTTGCCTGTAATTATCCGCTATCACCTTTTGTTCATCCATTGAGGCAAATATAACATTTCAAATATTTTTGCCCAAATCACGACCTTAAAAATTTGCCGAAATTTCTCTAAAAAACACAGTTTCGACTTTTCAATTTTGCGTATTCGAAACGGATAAAAGTTCAACGAAAAAAGATGATTCCCGAATTTTCTTTCTTCTCGCTTTCACCCGTTTCGAAATCTCGAAAAAA
>DAITPE010000501.1:0-4455 GCA_036833775.1 Pyrinomonadaceae bacterium
TATTATCCCGAACATTACGCGATCAAACACGCGCAAACGCAAAATTATGAAGCATTTTACGCTCAGGAAATCGCGTTTCGTCAAAAATTGAGTTATTCGCCGTTCGTCGCGCTCGCGTCAATTCTCATCAAACATCCGAATTACAATTACGCTTTCGACAACGCGCAAATTTTGAAAGAATGTTTGATAAAAGCCGACACGGAAAAAAATTGCCGAGTTTTAGGCGTTGCACCTGCACCGTTAGCGCGTTTGAAAAACGAATTTCGTTTGCAGATTTTGATAAAGGCAAGAAACCGTGCGAAATTGCGGCAAACTTTGGATTTGGCACTTCACGAAGCGCAGGAAAAGTTTTGCGATCTGAAAATCTTAAGCGTCGAGATCGATCCGATCAATCTATTATGAAACGTGATCGAATTTTACTTGCAGATAAATGTCCGAAACCGGAATTTCACAACCGAGCGATTCCATCAATACGATTTCATCGGCATTTTCGTAAATCCGTAAAATCCATTGATTTGGAGTTTGTTTGATGTAATGTTGGATAAAAATTTTCTTTTGCTCGACTAATAAACATTCCTTTAAACTTTCGATCTTTCTGAAATCTTCGAGTTTTTCGGTGCGGTCGCGAAGTTTTGTGGAAGCCGACAGAACTTCAACAATCACAGTCGGATTCAGCAAAACATCGAACTCATCGTCGGCAAATTCAGGTTCACCGCAAACGACGACGACATCAGGATAGCCGTAATGTTCGGGATTCATCCGCACACGCATATCATTTGCGTAAACTTCGCAAGTTTTTCCTTTCAGCCTAAAACGAATTTCCGAAGCAGTGTTCAATCCGATCAGATTATGTTCACGGCTTGCGCCAGCCATTGCAATTATTTCACCGTCGATATATTTGTGTTTTTCCGATGATTCTCGTTCAAATGCGAGATATTCCTCAACCGTAAAGTAGTCTTGTGTTTGGGCGAGATTGCTTTGACTCATAATTGAAATATTATTTGATTTTTCGTTTTTTGCCAAGATTTTCGTTTTTGAAAAGTAGAAAAGGTCGGACTTTTCTGAATCCGACCTTTTCTACAAATTTGAAAAAGAATTTTAGTTTTGAACCGCGTCGATCTCGACGCTTTGCCATTGAACCGAATTTTGGAAAAAGCTTTTGACGAAAACCACTTTCATTATTCCGCTCATATTTACGCTCGAATCGGTGTAAATAATGCGCGTCGGCATCGGTCTCGAATCGGTAACTCTGATTGCGCCCGTGACCGTGATCGGGATGTATTTCGTGATCGGTCTGCCGTATGGAAACTGCACCGGAATCATCCAATCATCGGCGGTAATCGTCAAACCGTTGAGACTTGCCATTTCATTCAAGCTTTGCGGATTTCCGCCGGTCAGCCAACTGTCCGTGTAAAATGTTCCGGCAAAAGTCGTCGCTTTGCGGCAAGGCGTGGTGCAATCGGTAAACGGCGCGTTGAAAACTCCGCGCGTTGCCTGACGGTAAAAATCGCCGCCGTTTTCGTCAGTTCCGGTCATCGAAAAGCCGCCGTAACCGTTTGAAACGAGCGAACGATCGGTCACAATATTAATGGAATTAATGTTGATCGAGCGGTTTTGATCTTCACAGAAAACATTTGAAACCGTTGCTAAAAGTAGAAAAAAGACTAAGGTAAAAACTATATTTTTCATATTTCCTCGAATAAATAAATCAGATTCGACTCAATTTGTAATTTCCACTAACTGAGGGAATTGTAACTCAGATATTCTTAAAGTCAATGGTTTTCCGTTTTTTTCTACACTTTTTTTGATTTTTCAAATAAAAAAGGAAAGTTTTTTATCACTTTCCTTTCTCGACAACTTAAAAAATTTCCTTCGGTGCTTTCAATTCCTGTATAAATGGTGTTTCAATTTCCTTAGCTTGCGTATTATTTTCCGAAACGATTACCTCTGCGGACACCCATTCGACCGAAGCCGCCCAACTGCTTTTTTTGAATTGAGCGCGCATATAACCCGATAAATTCACATCGGGATCAGTGTAAATAATTCGATAAGTTCCCGGACGCGCATCACGAACGACAATCGGTCCCGTTACTTGAACCGGAACAGTTACAGTAAACAATTTGTTAAACGGAAACTGCACGGGAATCAAAACTTGCGGCGCGGTTACTTGTAAATCGCCTAAAACGGCATATTCACTCGGATTAATTCCATCGCCGGCAGTTCGCCACGTGCCTCCGAAAAAAGTGCCGTTAATAATCGAACCTTTTCGACACGCCGGAACACAACCTGTTATGGGAGCATAAAAATTTCCGTTAGTCGCGCTTCGTGCAAATCCCGTCCCGTTTTCTCTTGTTCCGTAAAGATAAAATTCGCCTTGATTACTCGTAATTCTTTGGCGATCGGTTTTTATTCCAAAACTCGTGATCTTAACATTGTAGTTTTGATCCTGCGCTTTCAGATTGAAAGTTAAACTGCTCAAAACGAAAGTTAAAATCAATAAATAAAATCTAATTTTCATGAGACTTTCTCCTTTCTCTAAATACAAAATGATTTGTAAAACTATTTGCCGACATTATAAGCCCAATTTAAGATGTATTTCAATATTTTCAAAAAATAAGCCGCCCTTTTTTTGAGCGGCTATGACTTTTAATTTTCGGACAAAATTAATTTACGGCTTTTGAACTGAGTTCGGCTCGCCGAAATTTAATATTCGCGTAAATTTCCTGAATCGAAACTTTGCAATTAATCGATTCGAGCGAAACAACGTCGTCGCGTTCGTTGTAGATTCGATAAATCCATTGCTTTGCGTTTTGCCGCGAATAATGTTCGACGCGCATTTCGTCTTCTTTGACCAATAAACATTCCCGAATGCTGTCGAGCGCGAGATAACTTTCCAGCTTTTCGGTCTTGCTCGAAGAATTTGTCGAAGAGGAGAAAATTTCGACCACGATCGCAGGATTTAACAACACGTCGCTGTTTGCGTCCGTAAAATTCGGTTCGCCGTTGACGATCACGACATCCGGGTAACAAATGCGTGTGTTTTTCAGCAAAACGCGCATATTGCCGACATAAATATCGCATTTATGTCCGTGCAGACGGCTGCCTGCCGCGATGGCAATGTTCGTGCCGATCAAGCTGTGCCAACGGTTTGAATTCGTTTTCGGCATAATTTTGCCGTTCACAAATTCGCTCAGCGACACGTTTGCCCGCTCTGCACGCAAATATTCTTCGACGGAATGTTGTTTATTCCCTTCATTTAAAACTTTTTCACTCATAATACTGCTCCTGTTTTTTTGGTTTATTTTCTTGAGGGGAGTATGGATTTAACAAAGGTCGGACTTTGCTGTAATGTTTTAGTAACAGATTCAGTTTGGCATATCACAATGTAATTTTTCAAGAATGAACTTATGAAACTTTCCGAATTAGCCGAAAAAACTTTTGCGCAAATCGAACAAGGCGATGCCGATTTAGAAATAATTTCTGCCGCCGGTTTGGATTTGGCAAAAGAAAACGAAATCACTTTTTTAGCGAATCCGAAATACACGCCGCAGATCAAAGAAACAAAGGCTTCGGCGATCTTTTTGAACGAAAAGGAAACGTGCGAACGCGCAGACATCGCCGTTCTCCGCGCCAAAGACCCGTATTTGGCTTACACACGCGCCTTAAGACTTTTTAATCCGAACGAAAACGTCGTTGCATCGATCCATAAAACCGCCGTCATCGATGAAACTGCAAAAGTCTCAGATTCAGCCGAAATCCGTGCAAACGTCGTGATCGGCAAAAACTGCGAGATCGGCGAAAACGTGAAAATCTTTCCGAACGCGACAATTTACGACGGCGTGAAGATCGGCGCAAATTCCGTGATTCACTCGGGCGTTTCGATTCGTGAAAACTGCGTAATCGGCGAAAACTGTATTATTCACAACAATACGACGATCGGTTCGGACGGTTTCGGCTATGCGAAAGACGAAAATAAAGCGTGGCTGAAAATCCCGCAAGTCGGGCGCGTCGTCTTGGAAGACGATGTCGAGATCGGTGCGAATACGGCGATAGACTGCGCTTCGGTCGGCGAAACGCGCATCAAAAAAGGCGCGAAGATCGACAATTTAGTGCAGATCGGACATTCCTGCACCGTCGAAGAAGATACTTTGATTTGTTCGCAGACAGGTCTTGCCGGAAGTTCGGTTATCGGCAAACGCGTAATTTTAGCCGGACAAGTCGGCATCGCCGGACACTTAAAAGTCGGCGACGACGTAATCATCACCGCAAAAAGCGCAACTTCGCACGATGTCGAAAACGGCAAAATAATTTCAGGCGTTCCCGCCTTCGACAACCGCGACTGGCTCCGCTCGACCGCCGCTTTCCGTCGTCTCGGCGAAATGGCGCGAACGATTCGTGATCTGGAAAAAAAGGTTAAAGAATTAATGAAATAGTGTTGAGAGTCCCGCCTTAAGG
>DAITPE010000502.1:0-4451 GCA_036833775.1 Pyrinomonadaceae bacterium
CGGGCAAGCAACCGTTTTTTACAACGGCGAAGAAGTTGTCGGCGGCGGTTGGATCGTGAAAGTTTAAATAGATAATAGAAAAAAAGGAGAAAAATATTTTATGGCACAAGCAAAAAAAAGACCGAGCAAAGCCGCAAAAGCGGCGCAGAAGATTTTAGAAGAATCAAAACTTCTGGCGGCAAATAAAACGATCAACGATTCAAAAAACGATCAAGCTTTTAAGCAGACGGAATCTTCGATCAAAGCAAACACGGCAGCGCAGAAAATTCGCCCGGATAAAAAGCGCGGCTAGTTGGATAATTAACCGTTTCATTTAGCAGAAAAGCCGTGAGTAAATTCAAATTTACTCACGGCTTTTTCAATGTAAACCGCTCAAGCCCTTAAATTTACCGCTTAAAGATTTTCTCAGAACATTTTCTAAAAGTTACGGTATATTTCACTATTAATACTCGTTTCGGAGAAAAATCTTATGTCAATCAGACAGTTATTCGGCAGTCCAAATCGAAGAACAATTATTTCAAACTTATTCTTATTACAAATTTTCATCGCCTTAAACTGCAATTTTATTTTCGGGCAAACATCTGATATTGCAACAAATAAGCAAATCGACACGATTTTTTCCAAATATAATTCAAAAACTTCGGGCGCGGCGGTCGCGGTTGTGAAAGACGGAAAAGTCGTTTTCAAAAAAGGTTACGGAACGGCAAATCTGGAATATGATATTCCGATCTCGACCAAAACGGTTTTCAATCTTGCTTCGG
This sequence comes from Pyrinomonadaceae bacterium, assembly GCA_036833775.1. Classification (GTDB taxonomy): domain Bacteria; phylum Acidobacteriota; class Blastocatellia; order Pyrinomonadales; family Pyrinomonadaceae; genus JAJQRF01. The sequence goes on from DAITPE010000502.1 coordinate 762, forward strand.
TTTCTAAACAGTTTACGGCTTTTGCAGTTTATCTGCTTGAAAAACAGGGAAAACTATCGCTCGAAGATGACGTGCGAAAATATATTCCCGAAATTCCCGATTACGGAAATACCATTAAAATCAAACATTTGCTGGCGCATACGAGCGGAATTAAGGATCAAGCGTCGTTGGTTTCTCTGGCAGGCTGGCGTTCGGGCGATTTGGTGACGAATGAAAATATTTTAAGATTCGTCAGCCGCCAAAAAGAACTGAATTTCGAGCCGGGAACACGTTTTCTCTACAGCAATTCGGGCTACACTTTACTGGCGGAAATCGTAAAAAGAGCGTCGGGACAGACGTTTGCGGAATTTACGAAAAAGAACATTTTCGCTCCATTGGAAATGAACGACACGCAGTTTGGCGACGATCACGAACGAATCATCAAAAATCGCGCCGAATCATACGAATTGGGAAACGGCGTTTTCAAAAAGAAGGCTTTAAACGATTCTGCGGTCGGCGCGTCGAATCTTTACACGACCGTCGAAGATATGGCGAAATGGGCTTTGAATTTTGAAAATCCGAAGGTCGGCGATGCCAAATTGATACGGCGATTTAACGAGCCGTCGCTTTTAAATAACGGCGAACGCGTTGTTTGGGCGGCGATTGGCGACGACATCGGTTATCACGCCAAAGGGCAAATTCATTGGAATTATCGCGGGACGAAACAGATCAGTCACGGCGGACACACAGCCGCTTTTCGTACTTCGTTTTGGTGTTTTCCCGAACAGCGCGTTGCCGTCATCGTTTTGAGCAACGACGAACATTTCGAGCAATTAAAAAATGTGACGGCAATTGCCGATCTTTATCTTAAAAATTTGAAGCCAAATCCAATTTCAAATCCTGTTATATCAATAAATAAGCCGCTCGAAAGATTGAATACTGATTTGAATGATTACGAGGGCAAATTTTATAACGATGAACTGGAAGCGATTTACACGGCGAAAATCGTGAACGGAAAACTGTTTCTTTTTCACATCAGACACGGCGAAATCGAGTTAAATGATGCAGGAAAAGACAAGTTTACAGGAAGAATCGAGTTTCCCGTCGAGATCGAATTCGTCAGAAACGAAAACGGGTTGATTACGGGATTTAAAGTTTCAAATTTCGGAGCTAAAAACGTGAAGTTTGAAAAAATGAAATAAAGGAGAAATTATTATGAAAATACTGAGCATTTTATTTATGTTGATTGGAATCGTCACGGCGGTTTCGGCACAGAAAACAACGGACAAACAAGAAAAGGAATCGGCAAAAGTTCCGCTTGAAAATTATTTGCAGGCGCAAGCAACGGGAAATCCTGAGTTTATCCGTAAAGCTTTTTATGCGGATGCGCGAATTATGACTTTTCGTGACGGGAAAATGACGAATTTGAGCGTCGAAGAATTTGCCGGACGTTTTAACGGCAAAACGGCGGAAGACGAAGCGAAACGCAAACGCACGATCGAAAGTCTTGAAATTTCGGGAAATGCGGCGATCGCTAAAGTTGTTTTGGATTATCCGACCGTTAGATTCACGGATTTTATGTCGCTGCTAAAGATCAACGGCGAATGGAAAATCGTCAATAAATCTTTTTACGCCGAAATTAAAGAACAGCCGAAAAAATAAATGAACAAACCGCAGATGTGCACAGATAAACGCGGAAAAGAAAATAATTTATCTGCGTCTATCTATGTTAATCTGTGGATAATTTTTCTGAAACCCAAGTGATTCAAAAATTAAAAAATTCATTTTGGCTTTTTCAAATCAGCGGTTGGCTGATCTATTTTGTGATGATTTACATCACATTTTTGACGATCGCGGCGGAAGGAAATTTCTTGCGGCTATTTTATCTCAAACTTTTCCGCGCCTTCGTCGGTTTTTTGCTGACATCCGTTCTGCACGAATTTTATAAACGGATTTTTGATAAATATTCGCTTAATTTTATTATTACAACAGTTTTTGTCTGCGCCGTGATTTTCGGCTGTTTTTGGACCGCTTTTGAAAATCTATATACTTTTCTGACTTACGACACTTATAATTTTGCCGACAGTTTGGCGCGTGCGCCGCGCGTCGTTTTGGATTTTGCAATGACTTTGACGGCGTGGAGCGCGATCTATTTCGGCTTCAAATATTGGCAAAAAGCGCAAAGCGAACGCGAAAATGCGTTACAGTCGTTAGCTTTAGCAAACAAAGCGCAGGTCGAAATGTTGCGCTATCAACTCAATCCGCATTTTCTTTTCAATGCTTTAAATTCGATTCGCGCTTCGGTCGATGAAGACGCGATTCGCGCAAAGCAAATGATTACTTCGCTTTCCGAATTTCTGCGCTATTCGCTGCTTCACGAAAGCGCGAAAACGATCGAGTTGCGCGAAGAGATCGAAGCCGTAAAAAATTATCTGGCGATTGAAAAGATTCGGTTTGAAGAAAAATTGGAAGTAGATTTTGCGATCGAAAAATCGGCGGAAGATTTCAAAGTTCCGTGCTTTTTGCTCAATCCGCTGGTTGAAAATGCGATCAAACACGGATTAAACACGAGCGCAAAACCTTTGAAAATCAGTCTTTCAGCGAAAATTTTGGAAAATAAATTGAGCCTTGAAATTATAAATTCGGGAAAACTTCAAAATGCTTCAAACGGCAACGGAACAAAGATCGGTTTGAAAAATGTCCGCGAACGGCTTGAAAAACTTTTCGGTTCGCGCGGACGTTTTGAGATTAAACAAGACGGCGATTTCGTAAAAGCGAAAATAGAAATCAGCCACGAATGACACGAATAGCACGAATTATTTTTATATTTTTATTCGTGTCATTTGTGTCATTCGTGGCAAAAAAATATGAAATATAAAGCGGTTATAGTTGACGATGAAAGGCTGGCACGCAGGGAAATGCGGCGGCTTTTGGCGGAATTTGACGAAATTTCGATCGTCGGCGAAGCGGAAAATTTATTAGAAGCAGTCGAACTTATCGAAAAAGAAAAGCCGCAGATAATTTTTCTCGACATACAGCTTTCAAACGAAAACGGTTTCGATCTGCTCGAAAAAGTCGAACATAATTTCAATTTGATTTTCGTGACCGCTTTCGATGCTTACGCGATTCGCGCTTTTGAAGTGAACGCGCTCGATTATTTGCTCAAACCCGTCAATCCCGAACGTTTAGCAAAAGCGATCGAAAGATTGAAAGACGAAAAACGGGAAGAAAAAACACGTCCGCTCGAATTTGACGACCGCATTTTTCTCGAACTCGGAACGCGTTCGATATTTTTGAAAGTAAACGAAATCTCGTATATAAATTCGGCGGGCGATTACTCGGAAATCATCACGATTTCAGGTAAAAAACATTTGATCGAAAAGCCTTTACGCGAATGGGAAATGCGCTTGCCCGAAAAATATTTTCTGCGCATTCATCGGCAAACAATTATAAATCTGGAAGAAATCGAAGAGATCGAAACGTGGTTTAACCGAACTTTTCAGGTTCGGCTGAAAAATTTTCGTGAAAAACTCGCCGTCAGCCGACGTTATGCAGTGAAATTAAAACAAAAATTCGTATAAGAGTTTGCCTGCGAAAAAAGCGAAAAAAGATTTGATTTCTTTTCATAATTTTTCGCTTCTTTCGCAGGCAATAAATTTATTTTTTCAAAACCGAATATTCGATTCTGCGATTGAAGAATTTACCTTCCGT
>DAITPE010000503.1:0-4448 GCA_036833775.1 Pyrinomonadaceae bacterium
TTAGATCAAATTTCAGATGAATTATTGGACGCTTTGGTCGAATCGAACGATCAGCAAATCGCCGTCGCGCCCGAAACAGGTTCGGACAGATTGCGCCGCGTCATCAATAAAAATCTGACAAACGATGAAATCGTTGACATTTGCGGTGCGGTTTTCGATCGCGGAATGCTGACGATCAAGCTTTATATGATGGTCGGACTTCCGACCGAAACACAGGAAGATTTGGACGAAATGTTCGTGCTCGTCGAAAGAATTAAAAATCGAATGCTCGAAGCCGGAAAGAAATTCGGACGCGCCGGAAAGATTATTCCTTCGCTAAACGGCTTCGTGCCGAAACCGAACACGCCGCTTCAATGGGACGGAATTTGCGACGAAAAAGAATTGAAGAATCGTATCAAATATGTCTGCAAAGGTTTGAGCAGAATTCCGAACGTCGAAGTTCGTTTTATGTCAGCAAAAATCGCGCACGAACAAGCATTATTTTCTTCAGGTGACCGAACGGTTTCAAAAGTTATTGATGAAGCGGCGAAAAGCGGAAAAAATATCCGTGAGACTCTGCAAAAACTGCATTTCGACGATTCATTTCACATTTCACGCGATCGAAGTTATGACGAGTTTCTGCCTTGGTCGATCGTTGATTCGGGTTTGAGCTTTGATTTTTTGAAAACCGAACACGAAAAATCGCAAGCCGCACTTTCTTCAAAACCGTGTCCGGCGGTTGAAAAATGTACGACTTGCGGTGTTTGTCCGACAACTTGGCTTGCCGATGCGCCGACAGAATTAATTCAAATTCAGCCGATGAAAGTTAAACAAGCAATCGGTGCAATGCTCTGAAACTAAAAAGATGTTTTCATCATATAACCGGTCGGCATTGCGGTATGATCGAATTGATAAGGGTATTCATACAATCCGAAAGGCAATAATTCAACTTTTTTTGTGTATGAAACGTGCGCTTGCATCATACCTTTATTGATCACGACCTGAATGACGGCATCTTCCGGGATGTTATTTTCCCGCGCGGCTTTGATAATTCTGTTTTTTACATTCTCATTCGGTTTCACACCGATCATCGGCATCGAAACGCCCTGAATGACAGCCGTTTGCATATCTTGTTTAAAATTTTCGGATTGATAGGCAACAGGCACATAATTCCAGCCCGCGTGTCCAGCCAAAAAAAGAATAACTAAAACAAACAATAATTTTGTTCCCGCCTCACCGCGTTCGGACAGACGTTCATTTAATTCTTCACGCATCTCGATAAACCTCTCTAATTTGAACAACTTGATAGAGTGAATTTACTTTTGTAGGACTTCAACTAAAGATTCTTTGATTGCTGACAGCGGAATATCTTGGCTTGAAACGATTTTCGGTTTGCCGATTCCGCTTAAAAGAATCCATTGAAGCGACTTTCCGGTAGTTTTTTTATCGAAACTGAAGGCTTCGATAACTTTGTCGAGGTCGATATTTCGCATTTCAGGTAAGCCCCCAACCTTACACAAAACATCGTTTAAAGATTTTAACTCATTTTGGCTTATTAATTCAAGTGTTTTTGAGAGTTTGGATGCAAATAAAATTCCGTATCCGACAGCTTCGCCGTGTTTGAAATATTTATAGTCAGTTATTTTCTCGAGAGCGTGACCGAGCGTATGCCCGAAGTTCAATATTTTCCGTGATTTAGCGTCAGTTCTGTTGATGTCTTCCTTTTCGTCATTCAACACGATTTCGGCTTTGAAAGAAACCTGCGAACGAATCAGATTTTCAAAATCGCTGACAAAATTTTCGTTATGGAAATGTTTTTTATATTGTTCGATTTTATATTTTTGAAGAAATTCGGCGGTTTGATTAAATAATTTTTCGCTTGAAATCGCGCCGTGTTTGACGGCTTCGCAAAATCCTGCGGTCAATTCCCGTTTCGGTAAGGTTTTCAAGGTCGAAACATCGATTAAAACGCCGTTTGGCTGATAAAATGTTCCGATCAGATTTTTGCCGAATCTGCTGTTTACGCCTGTTTTTCCTCCGACCGAAGAATCGATCATTGAAAGCAAAGTCGTCGGAATCTGTAAAAAAGAAATTCCGCGCAAATAAACGGATGCAACAAATCCGGTCAGATCGCCGACAACGCCGCCGCCGAGCGCAATCACGGCATCATTTCTGGTTATTTTTTTTTCGCTTAAAAATGAAAGCGCAGCTTCAAATGAACGCAGATTCTTGTATTTTTCGCCGTCTTTCATCAGCCAAACGATTACTTCAAATCCACTGTTCTCAAGGCTTTTCAAAAGCGTTTCACCATACAACTTAAACACTTTCGGATTTGAAATTACAACGGTTCTTCGAGTATTTTCGGACAAACAATCTTTTGCCCAATTCCCGCAATTCTTCAATAAATCGTGACCTATTTGTATTGAATATTGATGCGATTTTTGACCGAGCTTGATTTCGACATTTTTTGCGTTCATTTTCGACTGTAAAAAAAGAATAAGCCGCAAGTCTTTGAGTGAACTCACGGCTTAGATTCTTTTATTTTAAGTAAGCAGATGAAGCAACGTGGAAGTGTACCGCATCTGCCAATTCGTGATAACTGTCCTCACCCCAGCTACCACTGGAAACGGAGGTTCCACCTACCGTTTCGATGTTTTAAATATACATTCTTTAATTTCGATTTGGCAAGCGCAGAAACAAAATAATTATCATTTTTCAGAGAAAATAAGAAAATCGCTGATCGGATTCAAAACTTCGACCGGAAAACTTTCTTCGATCGCTTCTTTCATTCTTCTATTCGCTTCCATTTCAGGCATTTGGCTGAATGCATTTTCGCGCTGTTCGACCGATTTCCATTGCGCGTAACCGTAAAATATCCCGTTTTCGCCACGATGCAGACGCGAACCGAGCGAATCATAATTTTTCAGGATAAATTCCGTAACTTCCGCCCAAGCCTTGATGAATTGATCTTCAAAACCATTCTTAATTCGCCAACGATAAAGAAAAATAACCATTTTCAACTCAAAACATTTCTGATCACATCTGCCAAAAAATGCGCCTGAGTTTCGATCTCTTTTTGATCTTTTCCTTCGATCATGACGCGCGCCAGATTTTCCGTTCCCGAATAACGAAGCAGAAGTCTGCCGTGTCCTTCGAGTTCTTTTTCGATCTTTTCCGAAGCCGATCTTATTTCCGCAACCTCTTCAAACGGAAGCTTTTGTGCGACTTTCACATTTACCAAAATTTGCGGATAACGCGAAAAACCTTCGATCATTTCGGACAAAGTTTTGCTTTTTTCGACCAGAGTTTCGAGCAAATAAAGCGCGGTCATCATTCCGTCGCCGACGAGACTTTTGTTTGGAAAAATAATATGTCCCGATTGTTCGCCGCCAACCGACGAATTCGTGTTAATTAATTCTTCCAAAACATATTTATCGCCGACCGCAGTTCGCAATAATTCGATATTTTTCGATTTCAAAGCGATTTCCAAACCGATATTGCTCATCACGGTCGCAACCACAGAATTATTATTCAATTTTTCGTGATCTTGAAGATGCTGCGCCATAATCCAGAGCGTCGCGTCGCCGTCAACCAAATTCCCTTTTTCATCGACAAAAAGCGAACGATCCGCATCACCGTCAAACGCGACTCCGAAATCCGCTTTTTCTTCAATGACTTTTGCCTGCAATTTTTCGAGATGAAGCGAACCGCAATCGTGATTGATATTTTTTCCGTCCGGCTGATTGTAAATGCAAACGACTTGCGCGCCGAAACTTTCAAACAGCTTCGGCGCAAGATTTGAAGAAGCACCGTTCGCACAATCGACGACCATTTTTAAATTTTCGAGCCGCAAATCTTTGAATTCATTTTTCAAATGATCGAGATAAGCATTTTGATATTCAGCGGCTTTTTCGACATTCAAAGTTGTTTCACTTTTTTCGTGCTTTTCGTCTTTTTTACCGAAAATGTGTTTTTCGATTTCTCTTTCGGTCGCTTCATCGAGTTTTTTCCCGGTCGGTGAAAAAATCTTTATTCCGTTGTCGTGAAAAGGATTATGTGATGCGCTGATGACGATTCCGGCATCGAAATCGAAATTTTTCGCCAAAAATGCCACGCCCGGAGTCGTGATAATTTCAGCCGATTCACAAACTGCGTTTTTTAAATTTGCGCCATTGCAAAATGCTCGCGCCATCCAATCGCCCGATTCTCGTGTATCTCTGCCGATAACAAAGCGCGGTGTTCTTCCCAATTTTTCGGAAAATTGTGTTGCAAGCGATTCGCCGACCGTTTTAATGGTTTGTTCATCGAGCGGAAAAACGCCCGCTTCGCCGCGCATTCCGTCCGTTCCGAATAGTTTTTTCATAATTTTTTATCTTACACAACAAGATGAAATTTCATTTATACAGCAAAACCCGCATCCATAACAAATTAACATCACCCATAAGCCTTTTTTGTGGAAACCATAATTT
>DAITPE010000504.1:0-4443 GCA_036833775.1 Pyrinomonadaceae bacterium
TGAAACCAAAACTAAAAAAGCAAAAAGAAATCTGATTTTCATCTTAAAAATTCTCCAAAAGATCGTTTGAAAATGTCTTTTCTTATTTTATGAAATTTTTTTCAACAATGTAATTACGTTTGAAACACTTTCAAGTTCCGAAAAATCAAGAATCGCTACAATTTTCCGATAACTTTCGGTAAATCGTCTTGAAAAATGTATGAAAGCGTTTTGTAAATCAGTTTTGCACAAAGAAAAGCCGGAGCATTTTGTCCTTCGACGTGCGAAAATTCGACCAAATCCATCCCAACAATGCGTTTTTTTTCTGCGACCGATTTTATCAATTCCAAAACTTCATACCAATCCAAACCGCCGGGTTCGGGCGTTCCGGTCGTCGGAATCAGCGACGGATCGAGTCCGTCAATATCGATCGTCAGATAAACATTTTCCGTCAAACAATTTACGGCAGGTTCGATCCATTCGGAATTTCTCACGATGTCTTTCGCCCAAAAAATCTTCGTCGGCAATCCGCTCGTCAAAGAACGAATTTCTTCCGCCGAGATCGAACGAATTCCGACTTGAACCGAAGGAATCCGCAAATCTTTGACGACACGCGCCATCACCGAAGCGTGTGAATGTTTTGTGCCGTCGTATTCGTCGCGCAGATCAGCGTGTGCATCGATCTGCAAAATGCTCAAATTATGAAATTTTTCGGAATGTGCTTGAATTATCGGCGCGGAAATCGAATGTTCGCCGCCGATTGTGCAAAGGAATTTATGTGTTTTGAGCAAATCTGCGGAATATTTATAAAGCTCGGACATCATTTGCTCAGGCGTTTCGCGCGGCGCGAAATTTTCGAGTGTGTGAATGCCGAGCTTGTAAACTTCCGTGTCGGTTTCTTCGTCGTAAAGTTCCAGATTGCGCGAAGCATCAATAATTGCCGCCGCGCCTTTTCCCGTTCCTGCGCCGTATGAAACGGTTCCTTCGTAGGAAACGGGCAAAACCAAAATTTCCGATTGTTCAAAATCGGAAAATTGCGGTTCGGAAATTCCGCCGAAAACCATTGGTAAATTTGCGGATTCACTCATAAATTCGATTGAAAAATCAAAAGCCGGGAACTAACTCGAAAACAGTTTTCTCCCGACTTTTCTATTTTATTTACAACGATTTACGGAACGTCAACGCCGAGTTCTTTGCCTGCAAAACTGAAATTCGGACGTTTGCGTCCTTTCATAAATTTCGCGGCGGTTTGCGACAAAGCCGTGATCAGCATCGGCAAAGCGATCGAAGGATCGGACGGAACAAAAGCCGTCGTCGCACCTTTCAAAAGTTTTCCGAAAGTTTGTGTATGATTGCCGCCGAACGAAGGCGTTCTGATGTCGAGCGGAACAGAATCGGTCGTAATCGAAACAGCGTATTTATGTCCGCGAACATTCGTGCGCGTGATATATGACGAAATTTCCGACATATTGACCATATTTTGACTGCAAACGCTGCCTAAAGTGATAATGCCCGAATTGCGGGTTTTCTGCGAAATCTGCATCATTTCGAGCGTGTCTTCCGTGATGTCGAAGTTGAATTGCGTTTTCTTTTCGAAACGGCTTCTGGCGATGCCGACCGACAATTCAGAACTCAGCACATCAGGACAGAAAACAGGAACGCGCGATTTGAACGCCGCCGTTAAAATTCCGTCTTCGTGTGCGATCTCAGCCAATTCACGACCGAGCAAATGCAGAAATTCACGAACCGAATATGAACGCGTTAATTCCAGTTGATTGATGACGCTGCCGATCCATTCATCGGCTTCACGATATTCTTCGTGATTGGCGAGCATATCGCCGATTCTGGCAACTTCCGATGTTTCCAATTCTTCGTCAGACATCGATGGATGCGCTTGATAATGATTACGTCCGAGCGTTTCGTGGATGTCGTGGAATAAAACAGAACCCGACATTACGAGAACGTCAACAAATCTGTTTTTGATCACATAAGCCAAAAGGCGGCGCATTCCCGAAGGAATCAAATTTCCCGAACCACACAAGTAAATTGTGGAATTATCGTCGAGCATATCGAGCCAAATGCGATGTGCTTCCGCCAATTGTTTTGCGCCGAATCCGGCTCCTTCCATTTTTTCCAACAAGCCCGCCACCGAACGGTCGCGATCGACCGGAATCGGTCTGGTCGGAACTGTCAAAAATTTTGAAGCCTTTGTTTTCTTTTGAGCTGTCATAAATTCTCCGTTTAAAATAATAATGTATTAAAAAATGTAAATCCTTTATTCTGCCGAATTTCCGTTCGGCGAAAGATATGTATAACTTTCGCTTTGATTTTCGTAAAATTCGATCAATTGATTACCGACTTTCGTCGAAAGTTCGCCGTCTTTTATTTTTTTCATCACACGGCGGCGAAATTGGTCGTGTAATTGAACCGCGTCAAAACGCGCACTCGTTAAAGATTCGCCGAGCGTCGCGCCGTAAATAACTTTTTTGATGATATGTCCGTCTTCACCGATATGAATGTGAGCTTCGTGCGGAACTCCGAAAAGGTTGTGATTGTTTCCCATCACTTCCTGATACGCGCCGACCAGCATCATTGCCAGATAATAAGGCTCATTCTTTACGAGTTTATGAAGCTCTAAAACCGGTTTGACATCGTGCAAATCCACGAATTTGTCAACAATTCCATCAGAATCACATGTTACATCACAAAGGGTAGCATATTCTGTCGGCTTTTTGTTCAACTTATGTATCGGGATGATCGGAAAAAGTTGTTCCAAAGCCCAATTATCGGGCATCGAACGAAACACCGAAAAGTTTGCTAAATACTTTGCACACATCAATTGGCGCAAATCGTTAAACTCTTCGGAAACATATTTTTTCTGCTGTGCAAAAAAATCTGCTTTTTCGCAAATATCCCAAAATAAAACTTCGCCTTTGCCGCGCGCTTCAAGCGAGATCAAGCCGAGATTGAACATCGTAAACAGTTCGTCGCGGTTTTCCAGCGCGTCGTGATAATATTCGCGGTAATTTTTGCCGTTGATCGTTTCGCGCAGATCGTGCAGTTCGCGGACGACTTGCGGATCATCATTGTCGATTTGCATCGGCGTAATATCTTCGACAACCGTTTCGATCTCGTCTAAAACATTTGTCACAAGAATCGCGTGATAAGCCGAAAGATAACGTCCCGATTCTTGAATGATCGTCGGATGCGGAACATTTTCATCGTCGCAAACCGTTTTGATAACGTAAATTACGTCGTTTGCAAATTCTCTCGCGTTGTAATTTGCCGAAGATTCAAACGATGTTCTCGAACCGTCGTAATCGACCGCCATTCCGCCGCCGACATCGAGAAATTCGATCGGAATTCCCATCTGATGAATTTTGGCGTAAGTCCGCGCCGCTTCCTTCATCGCATTTTTGATACGTTTAATGTCTGTCAATTGCGAACCGATATGGAAATGCAATAGCTTCAGCATATCGGTGCGTCCGGCTTCATTCAGACGGCGAATGACTTCCAAAATTTCCGTCGTCGTCAAACCGAATTTCGCCGCTTCGCCGCCCGATTTTTCCCATTTTCCCGAACCTTTCGAGTAAAGTTTGACGCGCACGCCGACCATCGGAAGTTTTGCTTCCGGGTTTTCCGCGACAACTTCTTCGGCAATTTTTAAGGTATGATCGAGTTCGCTGAGTTTTTCGATGACGATGACGACATTTTTTCCGGCTTGTGCTCCGGCAAAAGCGAGTTCGACGAATTCGCGATCTTTGAAACCGTTCAAAACCAACAAACTGTCGTCTGCTTGATCAAGCGCGACGGCGGCGTAAAGCTCGGCTTTCGAGCCTGCTTCCAAACCGAAATTGTAACGCGAACCTTCGCGCAGATATTCTTCGAGAACGGCGCGGTTCTGATTTACCTTCATCGGGTAAACGCAGAGGTGTCCGCCTTGATAGTCGAATTCTTTGATTGATTTTTTGAAAGCGGTTTGCAGTTTACGGATTTGTCCGAACAAAAGCTGCGGAAATCGTAAAAGGATCGGCGTATGAATTCCGCGTTTTCCCAGATCGTCGATAATTTCTTTTACATCAGCAGTTAAGTTTTCGTTTTCTGGAGATTTTACGGTTAAATTTCCTTTACGGTTGACCCCGAAATAATCTGCTCCCCAATTTCCAATTCCGTATGTTTCAATCGTTTGCTCAATGACTGCGCTCAATTTATATTAGCTCCGGCAATAAGTATCTGTTTTTCCTGATTTCAAGATAAAAATTTATAGCTTAATAGAAATTTAGCAAAAAACAAAAGCCTAAACAACAACTATTTTCGCCAAAATAAAGAAAAATCATCAGATTAGCGAAAAATAATTGGCATAATCATTGCTTGAGACCTTAAATCGGAAGTGATTTTTCCCGTTGGTTGATACGAAAGTTCAACAAACTTCACTATTTAGAAGCATTTGTTTTCAAAAATATG
>DAITPE010000505.1:0-4434 GCA_036833775.1 Pyrinomonadaceae bacterium
TCTTTCAATGCTCGTTTTTGAAGGAACGACCAAAAAATATTGCCCCGAATTAAATTTTCAAAAAGTTGCCGTTCCATTTCTGATTTCGTCGCTGAACGCAAAAGCGGCGGCTTGAAAAATTAATGATTTAAAACCGAAAAGACTTTCGATTAGTATCGAAAGTCTTTTAATTTGATCGGGATGGCGAGATTTGAACTCACGACCTTTCGCACCCCAAGCGAACGCGCTACCAGGCTGCGCTACATCCCGAAAAGGCGAATAGTTAGAGTAAATTTTCGGGACGTTTTTGTCAAATTCAATAACGCCGAATATGTTTTGCGGCTACTTCGGTCTGATTTGTTTTCAACATTTCCCGCAATTCCAAAAGCTGTGACGCAAGCGATTTCAAGGCATCGCGCTTTTCATCCGTCATTTCAACTTGGACGGTTTCATCGAGAATTTCAAAACTTTCTTCGTAGCTTTCCGCTACTTCTTCTTCATCTTCGATAAAATCTTCAAGCTCGAAATCTTCTTCGACAGTTTGCGGCATTTCGACCGCTTTTAAATAATCGCGTTCTTTTTGCGGTTCAGCCGGAACGATTTTCAGTTTGGTCGATTCACGAAGCTCGGACTGCAATTTCTTTTTCGCGCCCGCGATCGTATAAAGATCGTCGTAAAGCAGTTCTTTGATGCGAAGCGCAATTTCGACATCGCGGCGACGATAACTTCTTTGTCCCGAACGGTTTTTCTGCGGTGAAAGCATCGGAAATTCGGTTTCCCAATAGCGCAAAACGTGCGCTTGGACATCCACGATGTCGCAAACTTCACCGATCTTAAAGAATATTTTTTCAGGTATCGCAATGGCTGCTTGTCCCATATTTACCTCGTTTGTGTTAAAGTTTTGTATAAAATCCGCCGTCGTTATTGTAAGTATTTATTGTGTTTGTGTCAATAATTTTGAAATGAAAACTGAATTCGGCTTTCTCGCTAACTTAAAAAATAAATACGACTTAACCAAAATCGGCGACGATTGCGCCGTTTTGCCGAAGGATTCAAAAACGGATTCGGTCATCACGACCGATCTTCTCGTCGAAGATATTGATTTTCGACTTTCTTGGACAAAGCCTGAATTTCTCGGTCATAAATCGCTCGCCGTTTCGCTTTCCGACATCGCCGCGATGGGTGCAAAACCTGTCTGGTCGATGATTTCGATCGGCGTTCCCGAAACGATTTGGAAGACGGATTTTGTCGATAAATTTTACGACGGATATATGCGTTTGGCGCAGAAATTCGGCGTCGAATTGATCGGCGGCGACGTTTCAAAAACGCCTGACAAAATCGTCATCGATTCGATCGTTTCGGGCGAAGTAAAAAGAGGCAAAGCGATTCTTCGGTCAAACGCGCAAGTCAATGACTTGATATATGTTACGGGAAATCTCGGCGGCGCGAGTTTGGCATTAAAATTACTTGAAAACGGCGAGAATTTTGATGATTCAGAGTATCAAAATTTACTGCTGAAACAGCTCGCGCCAAATCCTCAAATCGAGATCGGAAATATATTGCAAAACGAAAATTTAGCGACTTCGATGATCGATCTCAGCGACGGAATTTCTTCCGATCTTTTTCACATTTGCTCGGCAAGCAAAGTCGGCGCAAAAATCTTTCAAGAAAATCTTCCGATCGCTTCAGAAATTTTAGAATCGAAAAATGAAATTGAAAATAAATTTTCGCTCGCTTTAAACGGCGGCGAAGATTTTGAGTTACTTTTTACCGTCGATCCGAAAAAAAAATTTCAACTCGAAAATGCACTGAAAAACTATCAAATCTCACTTATCGGAGAAATCACTGCAAACGCAGAAATAATTGAACTTATCCGCAACAGCAAAACGGAGATTTTAACCCCGAAAGGCTTTCAACATTTTGCATAAAATTTCGCTTCGGAAAAAAATATTTTCAGAAAATGCTTGACAAGCGATTTTTTTTCGTGCTAAAACTTTCATCGTTCGCTGATGAATTTCAGCGCAAAAATTTTTAGGAGATATTTTTGTGATTCAGAATTGGATACATACAGCACAGATTACGACGAACGCCGCCGCGCAGAGTGAAATGCGATTCGGCAGAAGTTCGTCAGCAAATTTGTGCGGCAATTTTGATAATCCAAAATATCAACCGACACTCGGCGGGTTAGACCGTCTGGAGAAAAAGTTATAAAAAAGCGGGAGCGGCTTCGTTTCCGCTCCCAAAATCAAAATTTTACGGATCGATAAAGAGAAGAATCCGGGTTTAGTTTTAGGAGCGGTGACGCAAAAGTTCTCGAAAGAGGCTGAAAAGTCACCGCTCTTTTCGTTTTGTTCGATATTTGACAACTGAATAACCGAAAACACGTTCGGAAATTCCGGCGTTTTGTGCGCGAAGATGCGGCTTGACGCGGAGTTGTCCGAACTAAAAATCGAAAAAGGCAGAGAGTTTGGAAGATTTTCAACTTACGATAAAAACTTTGGCGAGTTCCGAAAGTTAAAAATCTTATGGCTCTGTCAGGGCATTTCTATGCCCGAAGTGTGCCTAAATCTCTGCCTTTTTCATTTTTACACAGATTTATTTTTATTGAAACCCACCCGCTACCGCAGGTGGTTCTGACAAAATTCCTGCATCGTTCGCCGTCGGCTAAGGCAAGCAGTCTGTAAAACTGTCGCGGTTTCCGCTCGGAAGGTTCAAATCCTTCACGATGCATTTCAATTTGGGATTTCGGATTTGGGATTTCGGATTTTGAAAACTCGATTCATCCTTCATCCCTCAAACTTCCTCCCTCAAACTTGTGAGCGAAACTCAAACGGTTGAGTGCCGGTCTTCCAAACCGGATGTTGCGGGTTCGATTCCCGTCGCTCACTTTGGTCATTTTCGATTTGCAATTTTCGATTTGCAATTTTCATAGAAATCGAAATCTAAAGTTCTAAATACACTTTTCTTACAATCGCAAATTGCAAATCGAAAATCGAAATTTGCTTTAGGCGCATAGTTTCAATCGGCAAAATGTCGGTCTCCAAAACCGAAGTTCTCAGTTCAAATCTGAGTGTGCCTGTTTGTTTTTCTCCTCCAAAAGCCACGAAGAAAGACGTGATTTCTTCCCCTCTCACCTCACTTTTTTCAACACGGAAGGCAAGCCAAATCGGTATGGCAGCAGTCCTGAAAACTGCCGCGCTTTTTAGCGTATAGGGGTTCGAGTCCTCTGCTTTCCGTCAATTTTTTTTACGGCTTTGTAGCTCAACGGAATTAGAGCGCAAGATTACGAATCTTGAGGTTGTGAGTTCGAATCTCACCAAAGTCTTTTTATTTCGGGTTCGTCTAACGGCAGGACGGCTGACTTTGAATCAGTAAATAGAGGTTCGAATCCTTTACCCGAAGCTTAATTTTCTTTATCTGGGTGTTCCGCAGATGGCTATACGGGCTTCTTTTGGAAAGAAGTGTTCGCAGGTTCGAATCCTGCTACCCAGATCGAATTTTCTTTGGATAAAACAGATTATTGATTTATATTTCAAACAATGAAAATCTGCACAAAATGTAATAAAAGTCTTCAATTGTCTAACTTTAGTGTGATAAATAACAAAAGCGGTAAGATTGCTTCGATGTGTAAGCCTTGTTTACGTGAATATAATCGTGAATATTGGTCAAAAGTTAAGCATCTCAAAAACCCACAAAAGAACGAAAGAACCAAAAACAAAAGAATTGAGATTCGAAAATACATTCTTTCCGTTCTTCAAACAAATATTTGTGCTGATTGCGGAATTTCAGACTGGCGTGTTTTGGAGTTTGATCACAAAGACAGAAAATCAAAAAAATTCAATCTTGCTGATTCAACTCAATACTCGTTAAATAAAGTAAAAGATGAAATCGCCAAATGTGATATTGTGTGTGCAAATTGCCACAACATAAGAACAATTGAACAAAGAAATTACTACTCAGGTTTAATTTAATACAAAAAACTTTTCTTACGCCGACGTGGTCTAAACGGCAAAGGCACTGCTCTTAGAAAGCAGTTTATGTGAGTTCGAATCTCACCGTCGGTATTTCGATTTTGGAATTTGGAACTCGGATTTGTATTTATTCCCAAATCCGCAATCCCAAATCCAAAATCGCCTTGGGTTGGTGATGTAATTGACAGCATTGAAGTCCTGCAAACTTCCTGTAAGGGTTTGAATCCCTTCCGATCCACCAAAATAATTTCGGATTTGTGATTTGGGATTACGGATTTTTTCTGCTCGCGTGGCGAAAAGGCAAACGCACGAAATTCAAAACTTCGTTACTGTAGGTTCGACTCCTACCGCGAGTAATTTTTTTAATCCGCAATCCGCAATCCCAAATTCAAAGTCGATATGCGCGTGTAGCCCAATCGGCAGAGGCGTTTGATTTAAAACCAAACTGTTGAGAGTTCGAATCTCTCCGCGCGTATTTTTTTCT
>DAITPE010000506.1:0-4421 GCA_036833775.1 Pyrinomonadaceae bacterium
GCGGCGGGCGGCGATGTGATGATGGGTTCGCCGTTTCCGAACGAAACACGGATGCCGCCGAACGACGGCGCGGACACTTTTAAAGCCGTCGCGCCGATCTTTCAAGCCGCCGACATCGCTTTTGCAAATCTCGAAGGACCGATGACGGACGGCGGTTTGTCTGCCAAATGCGGCGCAGGTCGCGCCAATTGTTTCGCTTTCCGAATGCCGACGCGTTACGGTAAATATTTGAAAGAAGCAGGTTTCGACGTGATGAGCGTGGCAAACAATCACGCTTCCGACTTCGGCGACACGGGACGCGCTTCGACGCGCAAAACGCTCGACGAACTCGGCATCAAACACGTCGGCAGCGACCGCGACAATTTTACGACCGCGATTTTGGATGTCAAAGGCAAAAAGATCGCCTTCATCGGTTTCGCACACAACAACGTCCAGCCGAACGTCAACGATCTCGAAACCGCGCGCCGATTGGTCGAAGCCGCGAATAAAAAAGCCGATTTGGTCGTCGTTTCGTTTCACGGCGGCGCGGAAGGTTCGGGGCAAACGCACGTTCCGCAGAAAACCGAACTTTTCTTCGGCGAAGCGCGCGGAAATCTGCCGCTTTTTGCGAAAACCGTCATCGACGCGGGCGCAGATTTGGTGCTCGGTCACGGTCCGCACGTTTTGCGCGGAATGGAAATCTACAATGACCGTCTGATCGCTTATTCGCTCGGAAATTTCGCGACTTACGGTTGGTTTCAGCTTGCGGGCGCAACTGCCGAAACGATGGTTTTGGAAGTAAAACTCGATGCTGACGGAAAATTTTTAGGCGGAAAAATAAACCCGTTCGCTTTGCGCGATCGCGGAGTTTTAACGAAAGACGAAACAAAATCGGCAATCTCGACGATCCGCAGTCTTTCAAATACGGATTTCCCGCAAACCGCGCCGAAAATCGCCGATGACGGCACGATTTCAAAATAAAATTATTTCTTAAAAACTTTCTAAAAAAGCGTCGAAATTTCGGTTCGACGCTTTTTTTATTTGAATTTTTACGTAAAAATTATTAAACTTTGTAGCAAATCAAAACAAAGCTGTCTGTTTAAGATAAAAAGAGGAAGAAAATTTATGTTAAAGGCAAGATTTACGTTTTTTGCTGTTTTGTTGATCACTTTGTTCGCTTTCCAAACAAATGCGCAATTCAATACGCCGACGATCGACGGCGTGATTTCGCCGAATGAATACGGCGTTCACACGGAAGGTCAGAATCAGAAAGGCACAACCACGACGCAGACTTGGTATATGACTTGGGATAATTCCAATCTTTACGTCGCAGTGACGAATGCGAATTTGGCGGAAGGCGCGGTTTTGGCGATCGACCGCAATCCGATCTCGCCGCCGAACGGCGGAACGAATGCGGACGGAACACTGAACGCGTTGAATTATGACGGAACAGCGATCGGAACTCTGCCTTTTCGCGCCGATTTCCGCACTTATTTCAAAGACGGTTACCGCGATTATCAAACGGCAAACGGAGCGAACGGCTGGAATTTCCGCGCATCGGGTTTCGGCAATTATGCTTCGTCAGGCGCGGGAAATGTCCGCGAATTTTCGATTCCGTGGTCAACGATTACGGGCGGCGGTCGTCCGGCTTCGTTTTTGTTTGTCGCTTATTTGAATTCGGGCGGCGGATTTATTTACGGACAAATTCCCGAAGGAAACAGCGGCACGAATTCGCCGGGAAACTGGAATCGATATTACGCCGTCGTCAACACGAATAACGGAACTTCGACCAAACCTTTCTCGCTCGATCAAACGTCAAGCACCGATACGGTTAATTTACTCGGTTTGAAACACGACACTTTTGACAGTTATTACCGTTCGCCGTTCGGCGCAGTTCCGACGGGTTCGACGGTGAATCTGAAATTCCGCACCGATCTATTGGACGTTTCCAATGTTTTCTTAAAAGTTTACAAATACAATCCGCAAAACGGCACGACGGACGCGGCGCAGGAATTTCCGCTGACTTTTTTGGAGAATCGAACGGAAGGCGCGACGACTTACGCGATCTATCAAATAAACTACGCCGTTCCCGCCACGCCTTCGATCATTTACTACAAATTCCGCGTGGTTGACGGTGCAGCTCAGGCGTTTTACAGCGACGCTTATACCGACGATCACGATAATCTCGGGCAAGGCGGCGACGGCGCGGCTTCGAGCGGCGAACCTTTCGCGGCGTTTCAATTAACCGTTTACGACGCGAATTTTACGACTCCGGCGTGGATGCATTCGACGGCGGTTTACCAGATTTTCCCCGACCGTTTTCGCAACGGCGACATTACGAACGATTGGTGCAGAAGCGGAAATACGACGGGTTGTCCTTCGCTTTACGGCGGAAATCCGAACGACAATATTATTCAAACGATCTGGAATACGCCGATGGTCGATCCGCGCGCGACGGGCAACAATAATGCTTACGGCGCACAGTTTTACGGCGGCGATCTGAAGGGCGTGGAAGACAAGCTCGACTATATTAAAGGTTTGGGTTTCGACACGATCTATTTGAATCCGATCTTCAAAGCGCGTTCCAATCATCGTTACGACACAGACGATTATCTCGGCATTGCGCCCGAACTCGGCGGCGATGCGGCGTTTACTTCGCTGAAAAATGCGGCGAACGCGCGCGGAATGCGTTTGATTCTGGACGGCGTTTGGAATCATATGTCGCAGGACAGCGAATATTTCGATTATTACGGACGCTCGCCCGTCGTCGGCGCGTGTGAAAGTCTTTCGTCGCCGTATCGCACTTGGTTCAATTTCTTTAACAACAACGTTCCCTGCACGTTTACCGATTACGAAGGCTGGTTCGGTTTCGGTGGACTTCCCGTTTTTAATGACAATCTGCCTGCCGTGCGCGATTTCTTTTACCGCACACCGACGACGAACGTGACGCAGTATTGGCTTGATCGCGGCGCGGGCGGCTGGCGTTTCGATGTGGCGACCGACTTGCCGCATGATTGGTGGAACGATTATCGAAATTATGCGAAAACCTACAAACCCGACGGCGTTTTGATCGGCGAGATTTTCCCCGACGCGAGCCAATATCTAGCGGGCGATCAGCTCGACGGCGTGATGAATTACCGTTTCCGCAAAAACGTTCTCGGCTTTGCGCGAGCGTTCGATTTTGAAGACAACGACAACAGCGGCGGCAATAAGATCGTCGGTTTAACGCCTTCGCAATTCGACCGCGCGATGAAGGCGATCCGTGAAGATTATCCGCTTCCGGCGCAGCAGTCGATGCTGAATCTACTCGATTCGCACGACACGAACCGTGCGCTTTTCACGTTGAAAAATTCGTTTGAATCGCAGGCAGAAGCGAAAGATCGTTTGAAGCTCGCCGCGCTTTTCCAATTCACGTATATCGGCGCACCGATGGTTTATTACGGCGACGAAGCGGGCATCAATGCGCCTTCGCTCGCCAACAACGGCGGCGGACTCGCGGAAGACGATCCGTATAATCGTGCGCCGTATCCTTGGTCAGACGAATCCGGAAACCAAAACGCTTACGGTCCGGCGGACAATTCTTTAATAACTTATTACGCATCGCTCGGCACTTTGCGGCGCACGCATCCGGCACTTGCGACGGGCGTTTATCAAACGCTTTTGATGGGCGATACGACCGCGAGCGCGACGGATAACAACACTTTCGCCTTCATCCGCGCCAAAGGAAACGACAAAGTTCTCGTCGTGATGAACAACGGCACGACTTCGAATACAGTGACGATTCCGGTCGGCGCGTTTTTCACGGACGGAACGATTTTGAACGATGCACTCGGCAACAGTTCGTTATCTGCCAACAAAATGCTCGCATCGCATACGGTCACGGGCGGAAACGTCACTTTGACCGTTCCGGCGCGAAGCGGTGCGATGCTCGTCAATCCGGTCGTCACGGCGGCTTCGGTCGCGGTCGGCGGTCGCGTGGTTTCGGCGGACGGTCAAGCCATCGCAAAGATCAGCGTTTCGCTAACGGACAGCAACGGAAACGTGCGGACGGCAACGACTAATTCGTTCGGTTTTTATCGTTTCACGGAAGTTTCGGCAGGACAAAACTACGTGATTTCGGTCAATCATCGCAAATTCCAATTCGATCCGCCGAACCGCGTTTTGTTCGTCAACGAGGAAGCGTTAAACCTCGATTTTACGGCAATTCGGTAAAGAACTTTTCCGAACGGTTTCAACTTTTAGCAACTTGGAGTTTTCCGAATTTCTGCAAGACTTTTAGTGAAACCGTTTGGAAATTAAAGCAGGTTTGAGATTGAAAACCATAAAAAAAGGACGGTCTGAAATGTTTCAGACCGTCCTTTTTTTCGTTCCGCAAGTCTGCGCTAAGGTTCCGCAAGTCTGCGCTAAGGTTCCGCAAGTCTGCGCTAAGGTTCCGCAAGTCT